>JAUYAJ010000435.1 GCA_030693565.1 Rubrivivax sp. | reverse complement strand
CATGGACGCTGGCGGGCTGCGCCGGCGGGCCGTCGTCGGCGTCGGCTGTGCGGGCCATTAGCGCCGCCGGCGAGACCGCCCCCCTGCCCGTGGCCTGCCCCAAAGGGTTGGCCGCCGACGCGCGCTGCCTGGGCGGCAAAGACAGCACCGGCGCCCACTACCTGATTGCCCTGCCCGCGGGCTGGAACGGTCACCTCGTGCTGCACGCCCATGGTGGGCCGCTGCTGGGCGCGCCCACCGCCGAGCGCGCGGTCGCCGACCTCGACCGCTGGGCCATCGTCGTCCAGGCCGGCTATGCCTGGGCCGGCTCGACCTTCCGCCAAGGAGGGGTCGAGGTGCGCGCCGCCGCCGAAGACACCGAGCGGCTGCGGCAGATCTTCCTCGCCCACGTCGCCAAGCCTACGCGCACCATCCTGCACGGCCAGTCCTGGGGCGCAGGCGTCGCTGCCAAGGGCGCCGAGATGTTCGGCCCTGGCGCCGACGGCAAGCCGGCCTATGACGCCGTGCTGCTGACAAGTGGTGTGCTCGCCGGTGGCAGCCGCTCCTACGACTTCAGGCTCGACCTGCGCGTCGTCTACCAGCACTTGTGCGGCAATCACCCGCGGCCCGACGAGCCGGCCTACCCCTTGTGGATGGGGCTGCCGGCCGACTCGGCGATGACGCCGGCCCTGCTGGCCATGCGCACCCGCGACTGTCTGGGCCTGGGGCTGCCCGCGGCCCAGCGTTCAGCCGAGCAGGCGCGCAAGCTCAAGACCATCGTCGACGTCATCCGCGTCCCCGAGAGTTCGGTGCAAGGCCATCTGAACTGGGCCACCTTCCACTTCCGCGACATCGCCCAGCATCGCAGTGGCGGCCGCAGCGTGTTCGGCAACATCGGCGCTGTCTATCAAGGCTCGGCCGACGACGCGGCGCTCAATGCCAGCGTGCTGCGCTACCGCGCCAACGCCCAGGCCGTGGCGCGCTTCGCCGCCGACACCGACCCCGACGGCCGCATCGCCGTGCCGGTGCTCAGCGCCCACGCCGTGCACGACCCCGTCGCCTTCGTCGAGATGCAGCACAGCTACCGCCAGACCATGGCCGCTGCCGGCCAGGCCGGCCAGCTGGTGCAGGTCTATACCGACGACCGCGAGCACAGTTACCTCAGCCACCCGCTCTACCCGGCGCTGCTCGATGCACTGCTGGCCTGGGTCGAGCAAGGCCGCAAGCCGACGCCGGCGCAGCTCGCCCAGCAATGCCAGGCCTTGCAGCCGCGCTACGGGCCCGGTTGCCGCATCCTCCCCGACTACCAGCCGGCGCCGCTGGACGCACGCGTGGTGCCGCGCCAGCGGCCCTGACCGGGCCAGGAGTGTGGGCGTGCCTCAGCCGCGCAGCGTGCGGTTGAACAGCGCCAGCGTGCGCTCCCAGGCCTGCTTGGCCGCCGCGGCGTCGAAGCGCGGCGTGGTGTCGTTGTTGAAGCCATGCTGGGTGCCGGGGTAGCGCAGCGCCTCGAAGCGCGCGCCGGCGGCCTTCAGTGCGGCTTCATACGGCGGCCAGCCGGCGTTGATGCGTTCGTCGTTGTCGGCGAACACGTGCAGCAACTCGGCGCGAATGCGCCCGACCTGGTCGAGCGGCGCGGCGCTGCCATAAAACGGCACGCCGGCAATCAGTTCGGGCACCCGCGTGGCCAGCAGGTTGACGATGCTGCCGCCGTAGCAAAAACCCACCGCGCCCAGGCGGCCGTTGCTGCCAGCGATGGCACGCGCATGGCCGGCGGCGGCAACAAAGTCTTCGCGCGACTTGCTCTGGTCGAGCTGGGCGAACAAGGCGCGCGCCTTGTCTTCGTCGCCCGGGTAGCCGCCGAGCGGGAACAAGGCGTCGGGGGCAACGGCGATGAAGTTGTCGAGCGCGAGCCGGCGCGCGATGTCCTCGATGTGCGGGTTGAGGCCGCGGTTCTCGTGCACCACCAGCACCACCGGCAGCGGGCCTGCCGCCTGCGCCGGGCGCGTGATGTAGGCGCGCAGCTTGCCGTAACCGGCGGGCGACGCGAACTCGGTGAACTCGGCCTTGATGCGGGCATCAAACGGCGCCACCTGCTGGCCATGGGCGAAGTCAGGGCTCAGCGCGGCCAGCACCGCCACCGCACCGACGCTGCCGCCGACGACGACACGCGCTGCGCGGTCGAGAAAGCCGCGGCGGTCGAGCTGGCCGTGCACGTACTGGTCGAACAAGCGCAACACCTCGGGGTCGAAGTCGGCGGCGGTCGGGCGGGGGCTCGGGTTGCCCATGGGGCTTGCGGGTGGAGTCGGCGTGGCTGCTTTGTAACGCCGGCCGAATGCCAGCGCCGGCCAGGGGTCTTGGCGCGACCTACACTGCCGTGATCTGCAGCCAAGCAATGGACAGCCCACGATGTCAGCCATCCTGAATGTCGGCGTGATCGGACTCGGTGTGATGGGCCAGCGCATGCTGGACCGCATCAAGGGTCACCCGCGCCTGAACGCCTGCCTGGTCTGGGACGCCGACCCCGCGGCGATCGAGCGCACGCTGCAAGTCCACCCCCACCTGCATGCCAGCGCCGGCGCCGAGCAGCTGATCGCCAGCGCAGGCCTGCAAAGCCTGTACATCGCCACGCCGCCGGCGGCCCACCTGGCACTCAGCAACGCCGCTTTCGACGCCGGGCTGGCGGTGCTGTGCGAAAAGCCGCTGACGGTTGACTTCGACGCCGCGCGGCGCTGCATCGCCCGCATTGCCGAGCAAGACCAGCGCGCCGCGGTCAACTTCTCGCTCGCGTCGGCGCCCGGCCTGGCGGCTTTGCAGGACGCCTTCGGCGCGGCCTCATCGCAGCCGCTGGGCACCTTGCAGGCGGTCGAGATCGAACTCGGTTTTGCCGCCTGGCCGCGCCCCTGGCAGGCCGCGGCCGGCGCCTGGCTGTCGCAGCGCGCCGAAGGCGGGTTTGCGCGCGAGGTCTTGTCGCACTTCATCTTCGCGCTCCAGCGTGTGCTCGGCCCGGTGCGGGTGCTGGCCAGCAGCGTCAGCTACCCCGAAGGCGGCGTCGGCGCCGAAACCGCGCTGCAAGCCAGCCTGCAGGCCGGCGCGGTGGCGGTGCAGGTGCGCGGCCGCGTCGACAGCGATGTGCCGGTGCCCGACCAGAACCGCATGCTGTGGCGCGCCAGCGAAGGCGAAATCGAACTGCGCGACTGGTTCGGCGCCACCCGCCAGCGCCGCGGCGACAGCGCGCAGTCGCTGGGCGCGGCCGAAGCGCTGCGCGCCAGCGGCCAGGCCGACCAGCTCGAACAATGGGTGCACCTGATCGAAGGCCGCCAGCATGGTCTGCCCGGCTTCGACGAAGCGCTGGCGGTGCAGGAAACCATCGAGGCCTTGCTGAAAGGCCGCTGATGGCAGGCCCACGGCCATGAGCGACTTCGACCTCGTGATCTTCGACTGCGACGGCGTGCTCGTCGACAGCGAGGCGCTGAGCCACGGCGTGCTGGTCGAGATGCTGGCCGAACTCGGCGTCGAAGTCACTTTCAGCGACGCCGTCCGGCGTTTCATCGGCACGCCGATGTCACGCCATGTCGCGCTGGTCGGCGAACTGCTGGGCCGGCCGGCGCCGGCCGACCACCTGGCGCAGTTCGCCCGTCGCACCCAAACCGCGTTCACGGCCGCGCTGCAGCCGGTGGCCGGCATCCTCGCTTTGCTGTCAGCGTTGAAAGTGCCTTGCTGCGTGGCATCGAACGGTAACCGGGCGAAGATGAACTTCACGCTCGGTCACACCGGGCTGCTGCCGCAGTTCCAGGGCCGGATGTACAGCGCCGACGACGTGGTGAACCCGAAACCCGCGCCCGACCTCTTTCTGCATGCGGCGCGCTGCCATGGCGTGGCGCCGCGGCGCTGCGTCGTCATCGAGGACACGGCCACCGGCATCCGCGCCGCGCGCGCCGCGGCCATGACGGCCTGCGGCTATGCCGGCCTGACACCGGCCGCGCAGCTGCAGGCGGCGGGGGCCGATGCCGTGTTCTCGCGCATGGGGCAGCTGCAGGCCTGGCTCGGCGACCGCGGCTGCGCCAGCTGATCAACCCAAGCGCCCATGAAGACCGCCGTCATCACCGACTTGCACGCCAACCGCGAAGCGGTGAGCGCGGTGTTCGAGCATGCCGCCGCCCAAGGCGTGCACAGCCATGCCTTGCTGGGCGACTTCGTCGGCTATGGCGCCGACCCCGCCTGGGTCGTCGACCGCGTGCGCGAGCAGGTGCGCGCCGGCGCGATTGCCGTGCTCGGCAATCACGACGAAGCCGTGGTGCGCGGCGCCGCGTCCAACATGCGACCCGAGCCGCGCCACGTGGTCGACTGGACCCGCGGCCAGCTCGACGCGTCGCAGCTCGACTTTCTGGCCTCGCTGCCACTGCACCACGAGCGCGGCGACCAGCTGTTCGTGCATGCCAACGCCTGGGAGCCCGCGGCCTGGGCTTACGTCCACGGCCGCGACGAGGCCGCACGCAGCCTGGCAGCGACCGCCCAGCGCATCACCTTCTGCGGCCACATGCACGAGCCGCAGCTCTACCACGTGGCGGCCACCGGCAAGGTGGCGACCTTCGTGCCGACACCGGCCGTGGCCATCCCCTTGCTGGCGCAGCGGCGCTGGCTGGTGATTCCCGGTTCGGCCGGTCAGCCGCGCGACGGCGACCCCGCCGCCTGCTACGCCATCTACGACGACGAGGCCGGCACGCTGACCTTCTGGCGCGTGCCTTACGACCACGAAGCGGCGGCGGCCAAGATGCGTGCCGCGCGGCTGCCGCTGCGGCTGGCCGAGCGCCTGGCCCATGGCGTCTGACCACGCCGACGCGCCGGAGCCGCCGATCGCGCTGCTGGCGCCGGGCCAGCTGATCGACGGCTTTCGCGTCCAGGCCTTGCTGCACCAAGGCGGCATGGCGCAGTTGTGGCGCGTCGTCGCCGTCGACAGCGACGAAGCGCTGCCGCTGATCATGAAAGTGCCGCGCACCGGCACCGGCGACGACCCGGCGGCCATCGTCGGCTTCGAGGTCGAGCAGATGATCCTGCCGGCCTTGAGCGGCCCGCATGTGCCGCGCTTCGTCGCCCGCAGCGGCCTCGGCCAGCGCCCCTACATCGTGATGGAGCGCATCGACGGGCCTTCGCTGCTGCCGCGGCTGGAGGCCGCGCCGCTGCCGCTGGCCGAGGTGGTGGACATCGGCGCGCGTGTTGCCACCGCCTTGCACGACCTGCACCGCCAGCGCCTGGTGCACCTGGACGTCAAGCCCAGCAACATCATGTTCAGAGCCGACGGCAGCGCGGTGCTGGTGGACTACGGGCTGTCGCGCCACGACCGCCTGCCCGACTTGCTGGAAGAAGAGTTCCGCCTGCCGCTGGGCACCGGGCCCTACATGTCACCCGAACAAGTGCTGGGCATCCGCAACGACCCGCGCAGCGATCTCTTTGCGCTGGGGGTGATGCTTTACCACTTCACCACCGGCGCGCGCCCCTTCGGCGCCCCCGACAACGTGCGCGGCTTGCGCCAGCGTCTGTACCGAGCGCCGCTGCCGCCGCGCGCCTTGCGGCCCGACTGCCCACCCTGGCTGCAAGAGGTGTTGCTGTGCTGCCTGGAGGTGCGCCCCGGCCTGCGCTGGCAAAGTGCGGCGCAGCTGGCGCTGGCGCTGCAGAACCCGGAACAGATCGTGCTGACCGAACGCGCGCAGCGCATCGGCCGCGGCGGCTGGCTGCAGCCGCTGTGGCGGCGCTGGATGGGCGCGGCGGCCGGGCCGGCGATGGACGGCGCCGCGGGCGTGGCCAGCCAGTTGATGCGCAGCCCGATCATCGTTGCCGCCGTCGATGTCGAGCTCGGCACCGAAGCCTTGCTCGAGCAGTTGCGCGAGAGCGTGCGCCGCACCGTCGCCGCCGAACCTGGGGCGCGCCTGGCCTGCATCAGCGTGCACACGGCCGGGCGCGGCGGCGCCGACGACCAGAGCCGCCATGCGCGGCTCTTGATCGAGCTGAAACATTGGGCGCGGCCGCTGGCGCAGGCACTGGACTTCGGCGAAGGCCGGCTGACCTTCCATGTCCTTGAAGCCTCGGACCCGGCAGCCGCGCTGGTCGAGTTCGCCCAGCGCAACCAGGTCGATCACATCGTGATGGGCGCGCGCGGCCGCTCGGCGCTGCGCCGCTACCTGGGCAGCGTCAGCTCCCAGGTGGTGGCGCAGGCGCCCTGCACCGTCACGGTGGTGCGCATCTGAACGCCAGCCGCGCAGGCCGGCGCTGGTGTCAGCGCTTGGGTGCGCCGCTGCGCGGGCCGG
>JAUYAJ010000433.1 GCA_030693565.1 Rubrivivax sp. | reverse complement strand
AGATGATGGCGCCGCCGCGCGGCGTGATGCGCAGCCAGTCGCCATGGCGCCAGACGCCAGGGTAGACGTCGAAATAGCTCTCGTGCAGACGCTTGCCGCCCGGGTCGTTCCACAGGTACAGCGGCATCGACGGGATGGGCGCCGTGCAGACCAGTTCGCCCACTTCGTCGACCAAGGGCCGGCCCGCGTCGTCCCAGGCCTGCACATTGGCGCCCAGGCAGCGCACCTGCATCTCACCCACCACCACCGGCAGCGTGGGCACGCCGGCGACGAAGGCGCCGGCGAAGTCGGTGCCGCCGCTGATCGGGTTGACCCAGATCGGCGCGCCGTCGACTGGCGGCAGGTGGTCCCAGAGCCATTGCCAGGCATCGTCGGACAACGGCGAGCCGGTGGCGCCGATGGCTCGCAGCGCGGACAGGTCGGCCTCGCGCATGGGCTCGACGCCGGCCTTCAGGCAAGAGGCGTAGAAGGCCGCGCCAGCGCCGAAGAAGGTGACCTTGGTGGCGCCGGCGAAGCGCCACAGCCGGCCCCAGTCGGGCGCTGCGGCGCTGCCGCCGGGGTGGCCGTCGAAGAGGCAGATGGTGGTGCCGCCCAGCAGCGCGCCGAGCTGCGCGTTCCACATGATCCAGCCGGTGCTGCTGTACCAGTGGAAGCGCTCGCCGGTTTCGGCGCTGGGGCCGACGTCGTTGTGCAGCCCGCCTTTGAGCGCTTCGAGCACGATGCCGCCATGGCCGTGCACGATGGGCTTGGGCAGGCCGGTGGTGCCACTGGAATAGACGATCCACAGCGGGTGGTCGAAAGGCAACCAGGCCGGCTCGGGGCCGTCGGCGTCCAGGGTCAGCGCGGCGAAGTCGTGGGCCTGGCGGCCGGGAGCGGCGAAGGCCTGGGCGTCGGCTGCGGGGTCGAGGTCGGCCAGCAACACCAGGTGGGCCAGCCCGGGCAGGCCGGCCAGCACCTCGTGCAGCACGGCGCGGCGGTCGTGCTGCACGCCGCCGTAAACCTGGCCGTCGACGGCGATCAAGACCTTGGGGCCGATCTGGCGGAAGCGGTCGAGCACCGCGACCGGCCCCATGTCGGGCGAGCACACCGACCAGATCGCGCCCAGGCTGGCACAGGCCAGGAATGCCACGATGGCGTGCGGGGTGTTGGGCAGCACGGCGCAGACGCGGTCGCCGGCCACCACGCCCATGGCTTGCAACCGGCCGGCGAACGAGCGCACCTGGCGCTGCAGTTCGGGCCAGGACATCTCGACCGGCGCTGGCAGACCTTCGTTCTGGAACACCAGGGCCGGATGGCCTGAGGCAGCGGCCGCTGCCGCGTGGCTGAACAGGTGGTGGGCGTAGTTGACGCGGGCGCCCGGGAACCAGCGCGCGCCGGGCAGCACCGGGTCGGCGAGCGCGCAGTCGAAGGGCGTCGACGACTCGACGGCGAAGTGCTCCCAGATCGACAGCCAGAAGCCGGCGAGGTCGGTGACCGACCAGCGCCACAGGTCTTCGTAGCTGTCGAATCGCAGGCCGCGGTTCTCGCGCAGCCACTGTTCGTACAGGGTGATCCGGGGCACCGGCAGGGCCATCGCTGCGCCTCGCAAATTCAAAGGGGCGAGGTCAACAAGCCGGCGCCGGCATCACGTCGCCTGCGCGCGCCGCGCCAGGTCGACGTCGACCATGTGCCACCACTCCTGCCAGAACAGTGGCCGGCGATAGCCTTCGATCCAGGGCTGGATCATGTCGGCGACATAGCGGTGCACATGCACCTTGTAAGGCGCGTAGGCCACGCCGATGCGCTTGGCCTGCTCGAACAGCGCCTCGCGCTCGGGACCGTCGGGTATCAGTTGCAGGCGCTCGTAGATGGCGTCGAAGGCTGGCAAGCTGAAGCGCGCCAGGTTTTGCTGGCCCGCCTGCGGACCGTAGAGCCGCGCCAGCGAGTCGATGCCGTCGGACTGCGACGCCAAGGACCCCACGCCCCACATCATCAGCTTGCCGGCCCGTGCGGCTTTCAGGTTCTCGGGCCATTTGGCGGTCTTGAACTCGATGCGGATGCCGATCGCATCCATGTTGCGCTTCCACAGTTCGTTGAACTGTCGGCTCGACTGGTCGGGCTGGGTCGAGTAAACCAGCAGCAGTGGCTCACCGCCCGGCTGCTCGCGCCAGCCGTCGCCGTCGCGGTCCACATAGCCGTGCAGGTCGAGCAGGGCCTTGGCGCGCGCCGGGTCGTACTCGCTCATCTCGCTCTTGAAAGTCGGGTCGTAGCCGCTGGTGTGCGGCACCACGGCCGACTGTGCCGGGATCGCCATGCCGCGGCGCAGCAGCCGGATCTCGCGGTCGACGTCGACGCCCAGGTTGATGGCGCGGCGCAGCGCCACGCGCTCGGGCTGCAGGCCGCCGACCACCGGGTCGAGCATGTTGAAGTAAGTCAGCGCGGTGTCGGGCTGCAGCACCTTGCTGCCGCGGATGCCCTTCTTGGCCAGGTTGGGTGCGACCAGGCCCTTGGGCATGGCGATGTTGATGAAGTCGCCCGGCACCGACATGACGTCGATCTTGCCGTTCAGGAAAGTCAGCCAGCGCGGCTGGCTTTCTTCGATCACCGAGACCTCGACGCGGTCGACCAGCGGCAGCCGACGCCCCTTCAGCTTGGCCAGCATGGTCTGGCCGGCAGCGTCGCCCGCGGCGGG
>JAUYAJ010000432.1 GCA_030693565.1 Rubrivivax sp. | reverse complement strand
CCAGGCGATGGCGTCCAGATCGAGGTGGTTGGTCGGCTCGTCGAGCAGCAGCACGTCGGGCGCGGCGACCAGCGCACGCGCCAGCGCGACACGCTTCTTCAGTCCGCCCGAGAGCTGGCCGACGGTGCGCGCGCCGTCCAGGCTGAGCCGGTGCAAGGTCTCGTCGACGCGCTGCTCCCAGGTCCAGCCGTGCAGCGCCTCGATGCGGGTCTGGATGGCGTCGAGGTCGTCGCCCGGGGCATGGGCTTCGTAGCGTTCGCGCAGCGCCTTGGCTTCGGCGACGCCTTCGCTGACGACGTCGAACACCGTCGCCGCGGCGTCGAGCGTGGGTTCCTGCGGCACGTAGATGACGCGCAGGCCTTGCTGCGCTTGCAGCAAGCCGTCGTCGAGTTTCTCGAGGCCGGCCAGCACCTTGAGCAAGGACGACTTGCCGGTGCCATTGCGGCCGATCAGCGCCAGCCGGTCGCCGGATTCGAAAGACAGGGCGGCGCCGTCGAGCAAGGCGACATGGCCGTAAGCGAGGTGGGCGTTGGTAAGGGAGAGAATGGCCATGGTGCGATTGTCGCCGGCCGCCGGTTGACGCCCGCCCGGTCGCGGCCGATAGTTCGCCAATGGCCTTGCCGCACTACAGTTTCAACGACCTGGTGCAAAGCCTGGAAGGGCGGCGCCGGCTCGGCGAAGACCCGCCGGTGCTGCTGCTCGGCTCCGGCTCTTCGGCCGCCGCCGGGGTGGCAACAATGAGCCGACTCTACGAAGCGGAAGGCATAGACCCTACCAAGGGAGAGGAAGCCTTCGGTCTCTTTTGCGAGCGCATGGATCGGCGCGACGACCGCGAGCGCTTCCGCTGGCTGGCCGGCTTGCTGCAGACCGCCGACCCCGACGCCGTCACGCCCGGCTACCGCGCGCTGGCGCGGCTGTGCGCCGAGCATGTCTTCGACATCGTGCTGTCGGCCAACCTCGACCCGCTGCTCGAAGACGCCTTCAGCGCCACCGCGCTGAAGCGGCGCGATGTACTGATATTGGTCAACGGCGTGCTACGCCCTGACCGGCTGCCAACGCTGCTGCTGCCCGGCGTGCCGCGCGTCAAGCTGCTGAAGATTCACGGCGACCTGTTCCACCGCGCGATGGCCTGGACGCCGACCGAGATGCAGGACTACCTGAAGGCCATCACGCCGACGCTGAGCGCGGCGCTGAACGGGCGCGACGTGCTGGTGGTCGGCTATTCGATGCGCGACCCGGCGGTGCGCGATCTGGCGCTGGCCACCGGCGGCACGGTGTGGTTTGCAGGCCCTGATGCACCGCCGGCCGAAGTCGCTGCGTTGCTGGAACCGCGCCAGGTGCGACTGGTGTTGGGGCCGCGTTGCCAGTTCGAGGCCTTCTTCACGCAGCTCGCGCAGTCGCTGGGCGTCGACGCTGCAGCGCCGCAAGCCCCGGCAGCGGCGGCCGCGCCA
>JAUYAJ010000422.1 GCA_030693565.1 Rubrivivax sp. | reverse complement strand
CTGGGGCTGGGCCCCTGGGGCTTCGTCGCCGCCTACATCGTCATCGTCATCGCGCTGGGCTGCATCATCGACTCGGTGTCGATCATGCTGATCATGCTGCCCATCGTGCTGCCGGTGGCGCGCGCCTTCGGCATGGACATCGTCTGGTTTGGCGTCATCACCGTGGTGGCGGTCGAGATCGGCCTGCTGACGCCGCCCTTCGGCGTCTCGGTCTACACCGTCAAGGCGGCACTCAACGACCCCCGCATCGGCATCCGCGACATCTTCGCCGGCGCCTTCCCCTTCGTGCTCACCATGCTCGCCGTGCTGGCGCTGCTGGTGGCATTTCCGCAGCTGTCGACTTTTCTCGCCCGCGCCTGAACGGCGCCGCGCACGCACTTTGCGCCAGCGCAGGAAAGCGTCACGAAGTGCGCCGGCCGGGTGCGCTCATCGGCTTGTCATCGCTTTGCAACCGGTGCACACTGGACTGAACGGCAGCCTGCTGTCGCCTTGCCCCGGGCTCGCGCCCGGCCCTGCCACCCCCCCGTTCCAACCCCGCGTTTCTCGGTCGCCGGCCACCCGGCCCGGCTTGTTGTAACTCTCGCTTTGGAGGTATTTGATGAACTTGACGATCAGCGGACATCACCTGGAAGTCACACCCGCCCTGAGAGAGTACGTACTTACAAAGTTGGATCGTGTCACGCGCCATTTCGATCAGGTCGTGGACGTCACCGTGTTGCTGACAGTCGAGAATCTGAAGGAAAAGGAAAAGCGCCAGAAGGCCGAGGCCACCTTGCACGTCAAAGGCCGCGACATCTTCGTCGAGCAGTCGCACGAAGACTTGTACGCCGCCATCGACCAGCTGATGGACAAGCTAGACCGTCAGGTCATGCGCCACAAGGATCGCCTGCAAGAGCACCACCACGCGTCGGCCAAGCGGCTCGACGTCGGCACCGTCTGAAGCCCTGCGCATTCGGCCCAGCCAACGGCCCCACGGGGCCGTTTTTGCTGGCGCCGTGCCAGGCTTGTTGCTGCAATGCCGCAAAATGCGCGGAATCCCCGCAAACGCGGTGTTCTCCACACTCTGTGCGGTGGCGCCGCGTTGCTATCATCCATCGCTCTGTAACATTCTCGTGATGGCGAAACACCGTCGCCGTTCGCGAGGAAAAGTGGTCCCATGAACCGTCTCGCTGCCATCCTGCCCGCCAGCAACGTGCTGGTGAATGTCGATGCGACCAGCAAGAAACGAGTCTTCGAACACGCTGGCTTGCTGTTCGAAAACCAGCACGCGATCGCTCGCGGCATCGTCTCCGACAACCTGTTCGCCCGCGAACGCCTGGGCTCGACCGGCCTGGGTCACGCCGTGGCGATTCCGCACGGCCGCATCAAGGGGCTGAAGAACCCGCTCGCCGCGGTGCTGCGCGTCCAGCAGCCCATCCCCTTCGACGCCCCCGACGATGAGCCCGTCGCGCTGCTGATCTTCCTGCTCGTGCCTGAAGCGGCGACCCAGCGGCACCTGGAGATCCTGTCCGAGATCGCCGAGATGCTGTCCGACCGCGAACTGCGTGAGCGCCTGAAGGCCGAACCCGACGCCGCCGCGGTCCACAAGCTGATCGCCGACTGGGAACCGCTGAAGTCGGTGGCCTGATGACGGGCTGCTGGGCGCCTAGCGCTCGCCAGCAGCCGCCTGCCGCATGAAACCCACCTCGATGAGCGCGCAAGCGCTGTTCGACGCCCAGCGCAAACCGCTTCGCTGGGCCTGGGTCGCCGGCCACGCCCATCCGGAACGCCACTTCACCGACGCCGCGATCGTCGACGCGCGCTCGGCGGCCGACCTGGTCGGCTACCTGAACTACATCCACCCCTATCGGGTGCAGATCGTCGGCCGCCGCGAGGTCGCCTACCTGCAGGACTCGGCACCCGACGACCAGGAGCGCCGCATCTCGCGCATCGTCGCGCTGGAGCCGCCGGTGATCATCGTCGCCGACGCGCAAACACCACCGCCGCGCCTGGTGGCCATCTGCGACCGCGCCGAAATCCCGCTCTTCGTCACCAGCGAGCCGGCCGGCCATGTCATCGACGTCGTGCGCGGCTACCTCGGCCAGCTGTTCGCCGACCGCACGACCCGCCACGGCGTCTTCATGGACATCCTCGGCCTGGGCGTGCTGCTGACCGGCGAGTCGGGCCTGGGCAAGAGCGAGCTCGGGCTGGAGCTGATCTCACGCGGCCATGGCCTGGTGGCCGACGACGCCGTCGACCTGTTCCGCGTCACCCAGACTTCGCTCGAAGGGCGCTGCCCGGAGCTGCTGCTCAACCTGCTCGAGGTGCGCGGCATCGGTTTGCTCGACATCAAGGCCATCTTTGGCGAGACCGCGGTGCGCCGCAAGATGCGGCTCAACCTGATCGTCCACCTGGTGCGCAAAGAGACGATGGAGCGCGAGTTCGAGCGCCTGCCCTACGAGCCGCTGTACGAGGACGTGCTCGGCCTGCCGGTGCGCAAGGTGGTGATCGCGGTCGACGCCGGACGCAACCTGGCGGTGCTGGTCGAGGCCGCGGTGCGCAACACCGTGCTGCAGCTGCGCGGCATCGACACCTATCAGGAGTTCATTGCCCGCCACCAGCGGGCGATGGAAAAGGGCGGCTGAGACCGGCCGTTGCGCGTGGCAACTACTTGCCGCGATGCTCGCAGTCGGTCTTGGTGCAGCGCGCGTACAGCGCCAGCGAATGGTCTTGCAGCTCGAAGCCGCGCGCCTCGGCCACGCTGCGCTGGCGCTTCTCGATCTCGGCGTCGAAGAATTCTTCGACCCGGCCACAGCTCAGGCAGACCAGGTGGTCGTGGTGCTGGCCTTCGTTGAGCTCGAACACCGACTTGCCCGACTCGAAATTGCTGCGCGTCAGCAGCCCGGCCTGCTCGAACTGCATCAAGACCCGGTAGACGGTGGCCAGGCCGATGTCGGCGCCTTCGGTCAGCAAGGCCTTGAAGACATCCTCGGCCGTCATGTGGCGGCGCTCGGCGGTCTGGAACACCTCCAGGATCTTGATGCGCGGCAGCGTGGCCTTGAGGCCGCTGCTCTTCAATTCGTCGGCATGGGTCATGGGAGATCCTCGGTCGCGCCGCGGCAGACAGGCCGGCCGCTAGAATGGATCGATCATAGCCAGCCTCAGCTCGCGCCCGCGGCCGCAAAGGCCCCAAGCCGAAGATTGCCATGCGCCGTTCGTTTCTTCCCCTTAGCGGCAGCCTTGCCGCCGTCCTGCTGCTCGCCGGCTGCGCGTCGTCGTTGCCCTCGTCGAGCAATTTCCTCGGCCTGATCACGCCCTACCGCATCGACATCGTCCAGGGCAACGTCGTCACCCGCGAGCAGATGGCGCGCGTCAAGCCCGGCATGACGCGCGTTCAGGTGCGCGAGCTGCTGGGCTCACCGATGCTCACCGACCTGTTCCACGCCAACCGCTGGGACTACATCTTCACCATCCGCCGTCCTGGCACCGAGCCGCAGCGGCGCAGCGTCGTGCTGGTGTTCGAAGGCGAAGCGCTGAAGACCATCGTCGCGCCCGAACTGCCGTCGGAGCACGAGTTCGTCGCCTCGATCAGCCCGCTGGCGCGCTCCGAGCCCAAGGTGCTGGAGCTCAGCGAAGATCAGCGCAAGGCCTTGCCGGTGCCGGCCAAGCGCGAAGCGCCAGCCGCCGAACCGGTGGGCCCGGTGCGCGACTACCCGCCGCTCGAAACGCCTTGATGGCCGCGCTGAAGATCGCCGTCGCCGGCAGCTCCGGCCGCATGGGCCGCATGCTGATCGAGGCGGTGCTCGGCGCCGACGACTGCCGCCTGACCGGCGCGCTCGACCTGTCTGGCAGCCCGGCGCTGGGCCAGGACGCCGGCGCCTTTCTCGGCCGACCCACCGGCGTGGCGATCACGGCCGAGCTTCACGCTGGCCTGGCCGACGCCGACGTGCTGATCGACTTCACGCGCCCCGAAGGCACGCTGGCCCACCTGGCCATGTGCCGCGAGCGCGGCGTCAACGCCGTCATCGGCACCACCGGGTTGAGCGACGCGCACAAGGCGCAGATCGCCGGGCACGCGGCCGCGCTGGCGATCGTGATGGCGCCCAACATGAGCGTCGGCGTCAACGTCATGCTCAAGCTGCTGGCGCAGGCGGCGCGCTCGCTGGGCGAGGGCTACGACATCGAGATCATCGAAGCCCATCACCGCCACAAGGTCGACGCCCCCAGCGGCACCGCGCTGGCGATGGGCGAGGCGGTGGCCGCGGCCCAGGGCCGCACGCTCGCCGACTGCGCCGTCTACGCCCGCGAAGGCCACACCGGCGAACGCCAGCCCGGCACGATCGGCTTTGCCACCGTGCGCGGCGGCGACATCGTCGGCGACCACCTGGTGATGTTCGCCGGCACCGGCGAGCGCATCGAGATCGCCCACCGCAGCAGCAGCCGCGCCAACTACGCCCAGGGCAGTCTGCGCGCGGCGCGCTTCCTCGCCGGCCGCGCACCCGGCCTCTACGGCATGGACGACGTGCTCGGCCTGAACCGCTGACACATGGACGGCCTGGCCCTGTTCTGGGAGCAGAACGACGGCGTCGGCCAGGCCGTGACGGCTTTGCTGCTGGCGATGTCGGTCGGCGCCTGGGTCGTGATCGCCTGGCAGGGCTGGGTGCTGCGCCGCGCCGCGCGCGACATCGCGCGCGCCGTGCCCGCGTTCTGGGACGCCGCAACGCTGGACGACGGCCACCGCCGGCTCGCCGCGATGGACCGTGAACAGCTGCTGCTGCCCCTGCTGCAGGCGGCCACGCTGGCACGCCAGGGCAGCGGCTCGCTGGAGACCGGCGGCCGGCTCGAATCTCAGCTGACCCGGCGCTTGCGCGACGCCTTGCACCGCGGTCTGGCGCATCTGCAATTCGGCCAGGTGCTGCTGGCCTCGGTCGGCGCCACTGCGCCTTTTGTCGGCTTGTTCGGCACCGTCTGGGGCATTTACCACGCGCTGGTCGGCATCGCGGCGGCGGGCACGATCACGATCGAAAAAGTCTCCGGACCGATCGGCGAGGCGCTGATCATGACCGCCGCCGGCATCGCGGTGGCCGTGCCGGCCGTGCTGGCCTACAACCTGTTCGGCAAGTGGGTCGCGGCCAACGAAGCCGAGCTCGAAGGTTTTGCCCACGACTTGCGCGAGATGGTGCTCGACGGCGCGCGCGCCGCGCCGCCCGCCAACGGCGAGCACTGACATGGCCTTCGGCCGCCTCGAACGCAGCCCCGGGGCGCGCCCGATGAGCGACATCAACATGACGCCGCTGATCGACGTCATGCTGGTGCTGCTGGTGATCTTCATCATCACCGCGCCACTGGTCACCAGTTCGCTGCCGCTTGAGCTGCCGCGCGCCGAAGGCGGCCAGCCGACCAGCGCACAGGCCTTCATCGCGCTCGCCATCGACGCCCGCGGCCAGCATTTTGTCGGCGACGCGCCGGTCGACACCGAGCAATTGCGCGAGCGCATCCGCGCCGCCGCCGCGCGCGACCCGCTGACCGAAGTCCAGCTGCGCGCCGACAGCGCCGTGCCTTATGGCCGGGTGGCCGAGTTGCTGGGCCTGCTGCAGGAGGCCGGGCTGTCGCGCATCGGCTTCGTCACCGAGGCACCGGCGCGGTAACCACTCGGTAGCCGCTCCTACAATCCGGCGGATGAACGAAAAGTACGTGCCCGCCGAAGTCGAATCCGCCGCCCAGGCGCACTGGTCGGCGCGCGACGCCTACCGCGTCAGCGAGGACGCGAACAAGCCCAAGTTCTACGCTTGCTCGATGCTGCCTTACCCGAGCGGCAAGCTGCACATGGGCCATGTGCGCAACTACACCATCAACGACATGATGGCGCGCCAGTTGCGCATGAACGGCTACAACGTGCTGATGCCGATGGGCTGGGACGCCTTCGGCCTGCCGGCCGAGAACGCCGCCATCGCCAACAACGTCCAGCCCGCCATCTGGACGCGCGCCAACATCGCAGACAAGAAGTCTCAGATGCAGCCGCTCTGCCTGGCCGTAGACTGGACGCGCGAACTCGCAAACTGCTACCCCAGCTACTACAAGTGGAACCAGTGGTTCTTCCTGAAGATGCTCGAAAAAGGCATCGCCTACAAGAAGACCCAGGTCGTCAACTGGGATCCGGTCGACCAGACCGTGCTCGCCAACGAACAAGTCGTCGACGGCCGCGGCTGGCGCAGCAACGCCATCGTCGAGAAGCGCGAGATCCCGGGCTACTACCTGGCGATCACGCAGTACGCCGACGAGTTGCTGGCCGGCGTCACCGACCCGGCCCATCCCGACTACCTGGCCGGCTGGCCCGAGCGTGTGCGCCTGATGCAGGAGCACTGGATCGGCCGCAGCGAAGGCGTGCGCTTTGCCTTCAAGCACGAGATCCGCGGCGCCGACGGCGCGCTGGTGCAGGACGGCTTGATGCATGTCTTCACGACCCGCGCCGACACCTTGATGGGCGTGACCTTCTGCGCCGTCGCCCCCGAGCACCCACTGGCCGCGCACGCCGCCGCCAGCGACCCGGCGCTGGCCGCCTTCATCGAACAATGCCAGCAAGGCGGCAACACCGAAGCCGAGCTGGCGCTGAAGGAAAAAGAAGGCCGGCCCACCGGGCTGAGCGTCGTCCACCCGCTGACCGGCGAGGCGTTGCCGCTGTGGGTCGGCAACTACGTCCTGATGGCTTACGGCGACGGCGCCGTGATGGGCGTGCCGGCGCACGACGAGCGCGACTTCGGCTTTGCGCTCAAGTACGGCCTGCCGATCGCCCAGGTCGTCCATGTCGACGGCGAGGCGTTCGACGCCACGCGCTGGCAGGACTGGTA
>JAUYAJ010000421.1 GCA_030693565.1 Rubrivivax sp. | reverse complement strand
CGGCGCGGGCGCCGGTTCGGGGGCCGGCGGCGGTGGCGGGGGCGCCGCCACTTGCGGCACGCTGGCCCAGAGTTCGGCCGTCACCGGCGACGGCCGCTGGACCCGCCAGTCCATCACCCCGGTCAGCGCCAGCAACAGCACACCGTGTACCAGCAGTGCCAGCAGCGCCCCCGGCGCCATGCCGCCGGGCGGCCGCGGCAGCAAGGTGTCGGGGCCGAGCGCGGCGGCGTTCATCCGGCCTGCTTGACCGCCAGACCGACGCGTTTGATGCCGGCGCGCTGCAAGCTGTCCATGACACGCACGACGCTGTCGTATTTGATGTTGCGCTCGGCGCTGATGACGACCGGGATGTCGTCGCTGCCGGCCTGCAGCTGGCGCACGCGGGCGGCGAGCTGGCTCAGCGTGACCGCTGCCGGCGCCTCGGCGTCGATGCGCAGGCGCAGCTTGTCGTCGCTGGCAACCGTGACTTCGATGACGCGCTGGGGCTGCTGCTGCGACTTGCCCACCGTCGGCAGGTCGATCAAGCCGGTGGTGATCAGCGGCGCGGTCACCATGAAGATGATCAGCAGCACCAGCATGACGTCGATGAACGGCACCATGTTGATCTCGTTCATCGAGCGCCGGCCGCGCCCGCCGCTGCCTCCCATCAGTGCTGCCATGGACAGCCCTGCGCGCCGGCCGACCGTGGCTGGCCGGCGTTGCGCTCCAAGATGTTGGTGAATTCCTCGATGAAGGTCTCGAGCTGGATTGCGATGCGGTCGATGTCGCGCGCGAAGCGGTTGTAGGCGACCACCGCGGGGATGGCGGCAAACAAGCCGATGGCGGTGGCCACCAGCGCTTCAGCGATGCCCGGCGCCACCGAGGCCAGCGTCACCTGCTGCAGGTTGGACAAGCCGACGAAGGCATGCATGATGCCCCAGACGGTGCCCAGCAGCCCGACATAAGGCGACACCGAACCCACCGAGGCCAGAAAACTGAGGTTGCTCTCGATGACGTCGAGTTCGCGCTGGTAGCTCGCGCGCATCGCGCGGCGGGCGCCGTCGAGCTGGGCGCCGGCGTCGAGCCGCTTCTCGCGCAGCTTCATGAATTCGCGCATGCCGCTGGCGAAGATGCGCTCCATCGGCGCCGACTCGGGCTTGTTGCCGACCGCTTGCTGCATCTCGGTGAGGCTGCGTCCGGACCAGAACTCGCGCTCGAAGTCTTCGTTGCTGCTGCGCACGCGGCGCAGTCCCAGCAGCTTGCCGAAGATCACCGTCCAGCTGGTCAGCGAGACGATCAGCAGCCCCACCATCACCAGCTGAACGACCAGGCTGGCCTGCAGGATGAGCGTGGTGATCGAGAGGTCCTGGTTCATGTCAAGGCTTGGAGGATCGGGTTGGGAAAGCGCTGCGGGCGAAAGGTCAGGGCGTCGACACAGCCGATGCGGATCTCGCCTTCGGCCAGCAACTCGCTGCCGCGCCAGGCTTGCTGGGCGATCAGCATCGAGGCGCGGCCGCAGCTGCGCAGCTCGACGCTGATCTCCAGGCTGTCGTCCAGCCGCGCCGGCCGGGCGTATCGCACCCGGCTCTCGGCAACGACGAACATGTGGCCGGTGTCGTCCTTCATCTGCTGCTGGCCGACGCCGCGCTCACGCAGCCATTCGGTGCGCGCGCGCTCGAAGAACTTCAGGTAGTTGGCGTAGAAGACGACGCCACCCGCGTCGGTGTCTTCCCAGTAGACGCGCAAGCGGTGGCGGTAGGGTGCGGAGGGGTTCGCGGCAGCGTGCATCGGCGCGGCCGATTATGCGTGAGCGGCTTTGGGCGCGCGCCGCAGTGCGAATGGCAAAATGGCCGCGCCGCTCGGTCGCTACCGCCAAAAGATGCCTTATTTCGAACCCGTCATCCTGTTTTTCCTGCTCGGCGCGCTCGCCGGCTTCGCGCGTTCGGACCTGAAGATCCCCGGCGTGCTCTACGAGTCGCTGAGCATTTTTCTGCTGCTCGCCATCGGCCTCAAGGGCGGCGTCGAGCTGGCGCGCTACCCGCTGGGCGAGGTCGCGCTGCCGGCGCTGGCGGTGGTGCTGGCCGGGGCCGTGATTCCGCTGGTGGCGTTTCCCATCCTGCGCCGCATCGGCAAGCTCTCGCGCGCCGACGCCGGCTCGATCGCCGCCCACTACGGCTCGGTCAGCGTCGTCACCTTCGCCGTCGGCTCCACATACCTGGCGCGGCTGGGCAACCCGGTCGAAGGCTTCATGACCGTGTTCCTGGTGCTGCTGGAATTCCCGGCGCTGGTGATCGGCGTGCTGCTGGCGCGCCGCGGCGAACCCAACACGCCGTGGCGGCGCGTCATGCGCGAGGTCTTCGCCGGCAAGAGCATCGTGCTGCTGCTCGGCGGTCTGGCGATCGGCTGGATCGCCGGCCCCGAGGGCTTTGTGCCGCTGGACAAGCTGTTCTTCGACCTCTTCAAAGGCGTGCTGGCCTTCTTCCTGCTCGAGATGGGCCTGGTGGCGGCGAGCCGCTTTGGCGACCTGCGCCGCGCCGGGCTGTTCCTGGTCGGCTTCGCGACCTTGATGCCGCTGGCGTCGGCCGCCCTGGGCCTGGCCACCGGCACCTTGCTCGGGCTGTCGGTCGGCGGCACCACGCTGCTGGCCACGCTCTACGCCAGTGCGTCCTACATCGCAGCGCCAGCGGCGATGCGCATCGCCGTGCCCGAGGCCAACCCGGCGCTGTCGATCGGCGCCGCGCTCGGCGTCACCTTCCCGTTCAACCTGATGGTCGGCATCCCGCTGTACCACCGGCTCGCCCAGTTCCTCCATGCCGGAGCCTGACGCCATGCAACTGACTGCCCGCCAACTGCTGACCATCATCTCCGAAGCAGCGCTCGAGAACACCTTGCTGCGCGACATCGAGGAGCTCGGCGCCACTGGCTACACCATCACCGACGCGCGCGGCAAAGGCGGCAAGCGCGGCCTGCGCGACGCCACCTGGGCCCCACACGCCAACATCCGGCTCGAGGTGTTGTGCGACGTCGAAGTCGCCCATGCGATCTGGTCCGCGCTGCACGAGCGCTACTACGACAACTACTCGATGGTGATGTACCTGAGCGAAGTCAACGTGCTGCGGCCCGAGAAGTTTTGAGAGCTTGAGTTGACGCGCCGGAGCTGCCGCTGCAAGCTCCGCAGCGCACCGCAGGGGTGGCAGCGACGACGACACAAGGAGTCGAGCGATGTTCTCCGTCTACAGCGTCCAGGGCCGCACTTTCACCGGCACGCTGGACCAATGGCGCAAGGTATCCAAGGTGACGGCGCCAGCGCGCACCGGCGCGATCGAGCCGGTGTCGGCTCGCCTGCCTGGCACACACGACAGCGACGGCGGCCCGCTCGACACCCCGCGCAGCGCCATCGCCGCCTACACCCAGACCCAGCAAGCCAGCGCCCAGCGCCATCCGCTGAGCCGGGTCCAGGAACTGATGAGCAGCGGCGTCTTCACGGTCGTGCAAACGGCTTCGCTGGCCCAGGGCTGGCAGCTGCTGGCGGCGCATGCCATCGGCCAGGCCCCGGTGGTCGACGAGCGCGGCCGCCTGGTTGGCTTGCTGCTGCGCGCCGACCTCATGCAGGCGGGCCTGCTGCCGGCGCCGGGCAGCGACCCGCGGCGCTGGCTTGAATTGCAGGCCCAGCCGGTGGCCAGCGTGATGCGCACGCCAGTGCCCAGCGTCGCCGTCGACGCCGACATCCGCCGCGTTGCCGAGGTCTTGCTGGCCGCCGGCCTGCCCGGGCTGCCGGTGGCCGACGACCACGGCGCTGTCATCGGCTTCATCTCGCGCTCGGACATCTTGCGCGCCGTCGTCGCCGACCCGCCGCTCGAACTCTGGGCCTGAGCGCCTCACCGCTGCGCATGGCGCAGCGGGTGGGTCCGCGCCGGCACCGGCAAGGCCGCCATGGTCAAGGCCGGCCTCCTGATCCGCTGAGCGCGCTCAGCGGTGGCCTGGACAAGCCGATGCGCAACGCCACAAGTAAGGCAGCCTGGGCTGCGGGACAATCGCAGCCCCACCACTGGCGCCGAGCGGGATCCCGATTGGAACTGCGACAACTGCGTTACTTCGTCCGCATCGTCGAGCTCGGCAGCTTCAGCCAGGCCGCCGCCGCGCTCGGCGTCGTCACCTCGGCGGTCAGCCAGCAGATCAGCCGGCTTGAAAGCGAGCTGTCGACCCGGCTGCTGCAGCGCACCTCGACCGGGGTGCGCCCCACCGACGCCGGGCTGGCGTTCTGGCGCCAGGCCCAGCTGGCCTTGCGCCACGCCGACGACGCCGTGCACGCTGCCAAGCTGGCCCGGCTGTCGGGCCATGTCAGCGTCGGCTTGGCGCCCAGCACCGCCACCGTGCTCGGCCTGCCGCTGATGCTGGCGATGCGCGAGCGCTACCCCGACGTTCGCCTGCGCCTGGTCGAAAGCCTGTCGGGCGACCTGGCGCAGATGCTGAGCGCGCGCCAGCTCGACCTGGCCGTGCTGTTCCAGGCCGAGGCCGCGCGGCGCTGGAGCAGCGTGGCGTTGCTCCATGAACAGCTTTTCGTGATCGGCGCGCCCACGCTGGCCGGCATGCCGCGCGGGCGCAGCGCCCGCCTGGCCAGCCTGGGTGAGCTGGCGCTGGTGTTGCCCAGCGCCAGCCATAACCTGCGCAGCCTGGTCGACGCCGCGTTCGCGCGCGCCAAGACCGTGCCCAACGTGGTGGCCGAAGTCGACGGCCTGTCTTTGCTGATGGACGCGGTGTCGGCCGGCATCGGCGCCACCTTGCAGCCCGGCGCGGCGGTGGCCCGGCTGCGCGGCACCGACTTCGCCGTCATCCCGGTCGCCGACGCCCATGCGCGCCGCCCCAACCTGCTGGTCAGCCTGTGCGACGACGAGTTGTCGCCAGCGGCCATCGCCGCCCGCGTCGTCATCGCCGAACTGGCGGTCCGCCTTGTCAGCGAAGGCCGCTGGGCCGGCGCCTCCCTTCACGATTCCTGAAACCCCTTTGCCGCCGCCGGTCTGGCGGCACGGGGGCGCGGCACCTACAGTCCGCGCCTCGATGAAGTGAGGTTCGGGTGGTCGATGTTCTGGTGATCGGCGGCGGCAACGCCGCACTGTGCGCCGCCTTGATGGCGGCCGAGGCTGGCGCCAGCGTGCTGCTGCTCGAAGCTGCGCCGGTCGAATGGCGCGGCGGCAATTCCCAGCACACGCGCAACCTGCGCTGCATGCACGACGCGCCGCAAGACGTGCTGGTCGGCGCCTACCCCGAAGAGGAGTACTGGCAAGACCTGCTCAAGGTCACCGGCGGCATCACGAGCGAGGCGCTGGCGCGCATCGCGATCCGCGAGTCGGCGACCTGCCGGCCCTGGATGCGCCAGCATGGCGTGCATTTCCAGCCCTCGCTGTCCGGCGCCTTGCACACCGCGCGCACCAACGCCTTCTTCATGGGCGGCGGCAAGGCGCTGGTCAACGCCTATTACCGCAGCGCCGCCCGCCTGGGCGTCCAGATCCGCTACGACACGCCGGTCGACCGCCTCAAGCTCGACGGCGGCCGCTTCGTCGCCGCTTTCGCCGGCAGCGAGCGCATCGAAGCGCGCAGCTGCGTGCTGGCCGCCGGCGGCTTCGAGTCCAACCTGGCCTGGCTGCGCGAGGCCTGGGGCCAGAACGAACGCGGCGAGTGGCCGGCCGACAACTTCCTCATCCGCGGCACGCGCTTCAACACCGGCACCTTGCTGCGCCACCTGATCGACGCCGGCGCCGACGCCATCGGCGACCCGACGCAAGCCCACATGGTGGCCATCGACGCCCGCGCGCCGCTTTACGACGGCGGCATCAGCACGCGGCTGGACACGGTGTCGCTGGGCGTTGTCGTCAACCGCGACGGCCAGCGCTTCTACGACGAAGGCGAAGACTTCTGGCCCACGCGTTATGCGATCTGGGGCCGGCTGGTGGCGCTGCAGCCGGGCCAGATCGCCTATTCGATCATCGACGCCAAGGCCGTCGGCCGCTTCATGCCCGCTGTCTTCCCCGGCATCCAGGCACCCAGCCTGGACGCGCTGGCGCGCCAGATCGGCATCGACGAAACGAGCTTCATGCAGACCATTGCCAGCTACAACGCCGCCTGCCGGGTCGGCCGTTTCGACCACACCGTGCTCGACGACTGCCACACCGACGGGCTGACGCCGGCCAAGACCCACTGGGCCTTGCCGCTCGACACCGGCCCTTATTACGCCTACCCGCTGCGGCCTGGCATCACCTTCACCTACCTGGGCCTGAAGGTCGACGAACATGCGGCCGTGCACTTCGGCGGCCAGCCCAGCAGCAACCTCTTCGTCGCCGGCGAAATGATGGCCGGCAACGTGCTCGGCAAGGGCTATACCGCCGGCGTCGGCATGTCGATCGGCACCGCCTTCGGCCGCATCGCTGGGCGCCGCGCCGCCCTCGCCGCCATGAAAGAGCCCGCCCATGCCGTCGCTTGACGAACTCACGCGTGACGCCGCCGCGCTGGCCGGCGGCGGCCGCGTGATTCCGATCCGCGCGCACAGCCCCGCCGAAGCCGAGGTCGCGCGCCAGATGCAGATCTGCAATGCCTGCCGCTACTGCGAAGGCTTTTGCGCTGTCTTTCCGGCAATGACGCGCCGGCTCGAATTCAGCCCGGCCGACGTCCACTACCTGGCCAACCTGTGCCACAACTGCGGCGCCTGCCTGCACGCCTGCCAGTACGCGCCGCCGAACGCCTTTGCCGTCAACGTGCCGCAGGCGATGGCGCGCGTGCGCGTCACCACCTATGCCGACTACGCCTGGCCGCCGGCGCTGGGCGCGCTCTACCAGCGCAATGGCTTGACGCTGTCGCTGGCGCTGGCCGCCGGCCTGGCCCTCTTCCTGGTGCTGGCGCTGGCGCTCAAAGGCACGCTCTGGCAGGCCATGCCGGCCGGCAACTTCTACGCCGTCTTCCCGCACAACCTGATGGTCGGCTTGTTCGCGCCGGTGTTCCTGTTCGCCATGCTGGCGCTGGGCCTGGGCGTGCGGCGCTTCTGGCGCGACCAGGCGCCGGGCCCGGCCTCGGGCGCCGCGCTTGGCGAAGCCAGCCACGACGCCTTGCGGCTGAAGTACCTGGACGGCGGCCATGGCGAGGGTTGCAACAACGAGGACGACGCCTTCACGCTGGCGCGCCGGCGCTTCCACCACTTCACCTTCTACGGCTTCATGCTGTGTTTTGCCGCCACCAGCGTGGCCACGCTGTACCACTACCTGCTGGGCTGGTCGGCGCCTTACGCCGCCACCAGCCTGCCCAAGCTGCTGGGCACGGTGGGCGGGGTGGCGCTGCTGATCGGCACTGCCGGCCTGTGGCGGCTGAACCTGCGCCGCCACCCCCAGCATGGCGACAGCGCACAGGCGCCGATGGACCTTGGCTTCATCGCCTTGCTGTTCTTCACCGCCTTCACCGGCCTGGCCTTGATGCTGTTGCGCAGCACCGCGGCGCTGCCGCTGGCGCTGGCAATTCACCTGGGCGTCGTCATGGCACTCTTCGCCACCTTGCCTTATGGCAAGTTCGCCCATGGCGTCTTCCGCTGCGCGGCGCTGCTGAAATGGGCGATCGAAAAACGCCAGCCGAGCCGGCTCACGCTGGCCGGCGACTGAAAGGTTTGAGCATGAACGACTTGCAGATTGTGTCGATGAAGTCCCGCTGCAGCGAGGCCGAATGGCAGGCCCGCGTCGACCTGGCGGCCTGCTACCGGCTGGTCGACCATTACGGCATGTCCGACATGATGGCCAACCACATCTCGTCGCATGTACCGGGCGAGCCTGGGGCGTTCCTGATCAACGCCTACGGCCTGATGTACGAAGAGATCACGGCGTCGAGCCTGATCAAGCTCGACGCTGCCGGCACGATCTTGTCCAAGCCCGACTTCGGCGCGCTCGACTACGGCGTCAACAGAGCCGGCTACGTCATCCACAGCGCCGTCCATGCGGCGCGCCCCGAAGTTGCCTGCGTCATCCACACCCACAGCTGGGCCTCGATGGCGGTGAGCGCGCTCGAATGCGGGCTGCTGCCGATCACGCAGACGGCGATGCGCTTTCTGAGAATCGGCTATCACGACTTCCAGGGCGTCGTGCTCGACAGCGCCGAGCAAGCTTCGCTGCTGACCGACCTGGGCGACAGTGAAGCGCTGATCCTGCGCAACCACGGTGCGCTGGTGGTCGGGCGCACGGTCGGCGAAGCCTTCAACTGGATGCACCGGCTGGAGCTGGCCTGCCAGACCCAGCTGGCAGCAATGGCCTGCGGCGCGCCGCTGGCCACGGTGCCGCAGCCGGTGCTCGAGGCGACCTGGAACAACTACCAGCGCGGCACCCGCCGGCCTTACGGGCTGATGGAGTGGCCGGCGCTGCTGCGCAAGCTGGGCCGCATCGCGCCCGGCTTCAGCGACTGAACCCGACCCCGATTCCGAGGAGACAAGACCATGAAGAACAAGACCCTGAAGCGCGCCCTGCTGGCGCTGACGCTGGCCGCTGCCAGCACCGGCGTGCTGGCGCAGGCCTGGCCGAACAAGCCGGTGCGTGTCATCGTCGCCTTCACCGCCGGCGGCACCACCGACAACCTGGCACGCAGCGTCAGCCAGCAGCTCGGCGAGCGCTTCAAGCAACCCTTCGTCATCGACAACAAGCCCGGCGCCGGCGGCAACATCGGCACCGAATTCGCGGTCCGCGCCGCCCCGGACGGCTACACGCTGATCGTCAATTCGGTCGGGCCGATGGCGGTCAATCCGAGCCTGTACAAGAAGCTGCCGTACAACCCGCTGACCGACCTGGTGCCGGTGGTGCAGATCGCCGACGTGCCCAACGTGCTCGTCGTGCATTCGTCGGTGAGCGCCAAGTCGGTCGAGGAATTCATCGCCTACGCCAAAGCCAACCCCGGCAAGCTGAACTACGCTTCGACCGGCATCGGCACCTCGTCGCACCTGTCGGGCTACATCTTTGCCCAGCGCGCCGGCTTCGAGGCCACCCACATCCCTTACAAAGGCGCCGAAGCGCTGAAGGACTTGCTGGCCGGGCGCATCCAGTTCATGTTTGCCACCATCCCGTCGGTGATCCAGCACATCCAGGCCGGCAGCCTGCGCGCCATCGCGGTGACGAGCCCGAAGCGCTCGCGTTCGATGCCCGAGGTGCCGACGGTGGCCGAGCGCGGTTTTCCCGGTTTCGAGGCCGGCTCCTGGTTCGGCTTCTTCGCCCCCAAGGGCACGCCAGAAACCCTCGTCGCCCAGCTCAACAAGGCGGTCAACGAAATCATCGCGGCGCCGGCGATGCAGCAACAGATGATCAAGGAAGGCGCCGATCCGGTCGGCGGCACCGCCGAGCAGCTGGGCCAGTTCGTGCAGCGCGAATTCGAGAAGTGGCGCAGCGTCGTGCGCGACTCCGGCGCCACCGTGGAGTGATGACGGCAGCGCTGCGCATCGGGCTGTCGGCGCAAGCGCTGCCAGCGCTGGCGCCGGCGATCGCCGACGTGCTGGGCGCGCGCGCGCACGAACTGCTGAGCTTCGAATCACTGGCGGGCGCGGCACAGCCGGCGCTCGACATCGCCTTCATGTCGCGCGACGTCACCGGGCTGTCGACCAAACATGCGCTGCAGCCGGCCACTGCTGCCGCCTACGAGTTGCTGCGCCGCTCGCCGCGACTGCGCTGGGTGCAGATCCACGCCGCCGGCGCCGACCGGCCGATCTATGTCGAACTGCGCGCGCGCGGCGTCAGCGTCAGCACCGCTTCGGGCGTCAATGCCGACGCCGTCGCGCAGACCGCGCTGGCCGGCCTGCTGGCACTGGCGCGCGGCTTTCCGCAGCTGCTGGCGGCGCAGCGCGAGCGCCGCTGGGCGCCATTGATCCAGGGCGCGATGCCGCGCGAACTGCGCGGGCAGACCGCGCTGCTGCTGGGCTGGGGGCCGATCGGGCGCCGCCTGGGCGGCTTGCTGCAGGCACTCGGACTCAAGCTGGTCGTCGTGCGCCAGAGCGCGATGGCTGCAGCGCCCGGCGTGCCGACGCTGAGCTATGCCGACTGGCGCCAGGCCTTGCCGACGGCCGACTGGCTGCTGCTGACCTGCCCTCTGAGCGAGCAAACCCGCGCCCTGGTCGACGCCGATGCACTGGCCTTGCTGCCGGCCGGCGCCCGCGTCATCAACGTCGCCCGCGGCGAAATCGTCGTCGAAGCCGACTTGATCGCGGCGCTGCAGTCGGGCCGGCTCGGCGGCGCTTATCTGGACGTCTTCGAGCACGAGCCGCTGCCAGCGGCCTCGCCGCTGTGGAACCTGGACAATGTGATCGTCACGCCGCACAGCGCCGGCCACTCGGACGGCAACGAACGCCAGGTCGCCGCGCTGTTCATCGACAACCTGCGCCGCTGGTGCGCCGACCCGGCGTTTGCCGAGCGCGGCAACTGAATCCCTGATCTTCTATCCACCGTCGTCTGCAAAGGAAGTTCCCATGAAGAAGCGCTCCCTCCTCCTCGGCGCCGCCGCGCTGTCGCTGCTGGCTTTGCAGCCGGCGCATGCGCAGGAGTTCCCGAAGAAGACCATCACCCTGGTCGTGGGCTTCGCCGCCGGCGGCGCCGTCGACACCGCAGCGCGCATCGTCGCCAAGAAGCTGAGCGAGAACCTCGGCCTGACGGTGGCGGTGGACAACCGCGCCGGCGCCGGCGGCAACATCGCCCATGGCAACGTCGCCAACGCCGTTCCCGACGGCACGGTGATCCTGCTCGGCTCGGTCGGCCCGCTGTCGGTGGCGCCGCACATGATGAAGCTGAGCTACGACCCGCAGAAGGACCTGGCGCCGCTGACCATGGGCGTCAACTTCCCCAACGTGCTGGTGGTGCACGCCGGCGTCGGCGTCAAAACCTTGGCCGAATACATCGCGCTGGCCAAGAGCAAGCCTGGCAGCCTGAACTACGCCTCCACCGGTGCCGGTTCGGCCGCCCACATGGCCGGCGAGATGTTCAACCAGCGCGCCGGTGTCGAGATCGTCCACATCCCCTACAAAGGCGGCGCACCGGCGATGACCGATTTGCTGGGCGGGCGCATCGCCGGCTACTTCGCCACCCCGGCAACGGCCGGCCCGCACATTGAGGCCGGCAAGCTGATCGCGCTGGCCACCAGCGGCCTGGAGCGGCCGTCGTTCATGGCGAACATCCCGACCATCGCCGAGTCCGGCATGGCCGGCTTCAATGCCACCAACTGGTACGCCTTCGTCGCCCCCGGCAAGACGCCCACGCCGATCCTCGAGCGCTGGAACCAGGAGCTCGTGAAGGCCTTGAACGCCCCCGAGGTGCGCGACGAGTTGCTCAAGCATGGCCTGATCCCCAAGCCCGGCAGCCGCGCCGACCTGGCGCGCTACATCGACAGCGAATCCAAGATGTGGGCCCAGGTCATCAAGGAACGCAAGATCACGGCCGAGTGAGCGCCTGAACCGGATGCCCACCGTGACCACCATCAGCGAAGCCGAACTGCAGCAGCTCACGAGCGCGGCGCTGCAAGGCCTGGGGCTGCGCCGCGAGGATGCCGCCGACGCCGCCACCGTGCTGGTGCTGGCCGAGATGATGGGCATTCGCACCCATGGCCTGAGCCGCGTGCTCAGCTATGGCGAGCGGCTGCAGATCGGCGGCATCCGGGCCCAGCCGCAGATTCGCCTGGAGCCACTGGCGCCGGCGATGGCGCGGCTGGACGGCGACAACGGCGTCGGCCCGCTGGTCGGCATGCGCGCGCTGCAAGCGGCGATGGCGATGGCGCGCCAAGCCGGTGTCGGCATGGTGTTTGCACGCGCCAGCAACCACTTCGGCCCGGTCTCGCCCTACAACCTGCTGGCGGCGCAGCAAGGTTTTGCCAGCCTGATCTGCAGCAACGCGTCGACGACGATTGCGCCCTGGGGCGGCAGCGACGCCCGGCTGGGC
>JAUYAJ010000418.1 GCA_030693565.1 Rubrivivax sp. | reverse complement strand
TGCGGCTGCCATCGAGCACACGCTGCAGGCTTTCTTTCTTGCGCGCCATCGTCCATTGGCGACCGCCGCGCGCCAGGCCCCGGGTCAGCCGTTCGATCAGGCCGGCCCAGGCCTGGGCCTGGCTGGTGGCCGCTGCCGCCGTGCGGTCGATCCCTTGTGCGGCCTGCTCCCAGCGGCCGTGCATCAGCGCGTCGACCAGCGATTCGCGGACTTCGTTGTCATCGCTTGCCCTGGCCACCAGGCGTTCGAGCAAAGGCGCGAGCTTGTCAGGCAACGGCGCGCTGTCCGCACTGCCAAGACCGCCTTCTTCCGCGTAGGCCTTGGCGTAGTTCTCGGGTGTGGGTTCGCGCTGTGCCTGCGCCAGCCGACGCAGCGCCCCCTTCGCCAGCTGTGCCGGCGTTCGCGTCTGTGCCATCGCTGTGAAGGTCGCTCAGTAAAGCCGGCCGCCGGAGGCGCGCACGGCGTCGGCGCCGAAGTCCAGCGCACTGGCCTGGCCGATCCAGGGTGCTTTGCGCGGCAGCACGGTCTGTTCGAGCCAGCGCTCGAGTTCGTCGGGCGGGATCGCACGGCTGAACAAGAATCCCTGCATCACCCCGCAACCCAGCCGGTGCAGCACTTCCATCTGCCGCAGCGTCTCGACGCCTTCGGCAATGACGCGCAAGCCGAGCGATCGCGCCAGCGCAATGATCGCGGTAACGACGGCCGAACTCTGCGGCGTGATGCCCAGGTCGCGCACGAAGCTGCGGTCGATCTTCAGCTCGGAGATCGGCAGCGTCGTCAGGTAGGCGAGCGACGAATAGCCGGTGCCGAAGTCGTCGATGGAGATCTCGACGCCGATCTCGTTGAGGCGATGCAGCGACGGTATGACGTTCTGCAAGTCCTTCATCAAATTGTCCTCGGTGATCTCGAGGATGATGACCCGGTGCGGCACGTTGTAGGTGGTGACGCACTGATGGATGTGTTCGATGAGGTCGCTGCGCTCGAACAAGCGGCTGGGCAGGTTGACGGCAATGGCGTCGGCAAAACCGAAGCTTTGCTGCCACACCTTGGCCTGGCGCGCCGCTTCGCGCAGCGCCCATTCCGACAGCGGCACGATGAGGCCGGTTTCCTCGGCCAGCGGACTGAAGTCGCCCGGCGGCACCAGAACGCCACCGCGCTGCCAGCGCATCAAGGCTTCGGCGCCGACCATGCGGGCCGAGCGCACGTCGACCTTGGGCTGGTAGTGCAGCACCAGCTCGTCACGTTCGATGGCTTTGTGGAGCGCAGTTTCCAGCTCCAGCTTCTCGCGGCCGCGGCCGGCCAGCTGCGGGCCGTAGATGGCAGCGGCGTTCTTCCCCTGCGCCTTGACCGAATACATGGCGACGTCGGAATTTCGGATCAGGTCGGCCACGGTGGTGCCGTCGCGCGGATAGATGGCAACGCCGACGCTGGCGGTGACGAAACATTCCTGGCCGCCGACGAAGATCGGTTCGCGCATGACTTCCAGGATGCGCTGGGCGACACGCTCGGCATCGAGGTCCTCGCCGACCTCGGGCAGCAAGGCGACGAACTCGTCGCCGCCGAGCCGCCCGACGGCCTCCAGCGCATGGTGCGAGCGTGACCCGGCAGCCTCGAGCGCACCTTCGATGACCTGGTCGCTGTGGCGCACGCAGCCGCGCAGCCGCCGCGCCACTTCGATGAGGAGCTCGTCGCCGGCGCCGTGGCCGAGGGTGTCGTTGATGATCTTGAAGCGGTCCAGATCGATCAGCAGCATCGCGAACTGATGCTGGGACCGCCGTGCGTGCTCGAGCGCCCGCTCGGCGCGCCAGATCAGCTGGCGCCGGTTGGGCAGCCCGGTCAGGGTGTCGAAGTTGGCCAGGTGGCGGATCTTGTCTTCGGCGATGCGCCGGTCGGTGACGTCCTGGACGATGCCGGTGTAGCCGATGGTCTGGCCCTGGTCGTTGAACTCGGGTTCGGCCTCGACATGGATGATGCGCTGGCGACCGTCGTAGAGCGTGATCGGCACATCGGTGGCCAGCACCGAGCTGTGCTGCAGCACGTCGTGCAGCAGTCGCAGCAGCGCCCGCAAGTCGTCCTGCGGCACCATGCGCAGCAAGCCGCGCAGGCTGACGCGCTCGAGCGGCCCACGACCAAAGACCCGCAAGGCCTCGGGCGACATCATCAGCCCGCCTTCGGAACGGCGCCAGTCGAAGCTGCCCATGCGCGCCAGGTCCTGGGCACGCGCCAGCTTGGCCTTGCTGCGCTCGAGCTCGATGCGTGTGCGCGACGCGCGCAGCAGGTAGTGCAGGCGCCCGGCCAGCAAGCCCCATTGGGTGGCCTTGACGAAGAAGTCGGTGGCGCCGGCCTGATAGGCGCGCGTGATCGAGGCGTCGTCATCGAGCCCGGTCAGCATCAGCACCGGAACGTTCTCGAAGCCGCTGGTGGCCCGCAGTTGGCGGCAGGTGGCGAAGCCGTCCAGGCCGGGCATCAAGGCGTCGAGGACGACGATGTCGGGTGTCCAGTCGGCCAGCAGCGCCAGCGCCTGCTCGCCGCTGGCGGCCTCGGTGATGCGAAAGCCGCGCTCACGCAGCGCCAACCCGGTCAACAGCAGGTTGACCTCGTCATCGTCGACCAGCAGCACGTCGGGCTGCTCTGCCGTGTTGGCGTCGCTGAAGGTCAGAGGCGGATTCATGGGGGGGGGCGGCGTCAGGCCAGCAGCATAGCCCGAACGGCGACCAGGGCCGACTGGCCCTCGCGACGCAGTTCGTCGACCATTGTGACCAGTTGCTCGACTTGGCCATTGCGGACCGCGGCTTCGACGATGCGGCATTGCTCGGCCAGCGCCAGCGCGCCGATGCTGGCCGACGACGACTTCAGCGTGTGGGCCGCGGCTCCGACCGGGCCATGATCACCACGCCGGCAAGCGCCGTCCATGTCCGCCAGCAAACGGACTGCGGACGCCTCGAACGCCGTCAGCACGCGTTTGATGACACCGTGGCGGCCGTCGGGATCGAGCTCGCGAAGACGCGCAAGGGCCTGTTCGTCGAGCAAGCCCTCATAAATCGGTACTGCATTCATCCCCAGCACTCCAGCATCCGTGCTGCGCCCTTGGCAGCCTGGGTCGACGGCGGCCCGCACGGCTTCGCGCAAGGATGGCGGTCGATCGCGGCGCCGTCAAGCACCGGGCTTGACGGCAGCGGCAACGCCGCTCCGCAGCCAACTTGAAGGGCGGGAGCGGCGGACTGGCGGTGGTGAAGACTCATCGCTGCAGGGTTCCAGGTCGTCGCGTCAAGCGAGCGGTGCCCGCAGGCACCGTCTCGGGATACATCGGTTTTCGGCGGACCCGCCCTGAACTTGAGCCGCGGCCGCCGAATCGGCCAAGGGCCTCCGTACAATCGCCGCATGCACCTCTCGAGACCGGCGCGCCAGCGCCGCTGCAGGCGAATGCTGGCGACGATGGCCTTGCCGATGTCGATGGCTGGCAGCGGCTGTGCGTCTGCGCCTGGCGGTGGTCTCGCCGGATCGAGCCTGTGGTGGTTTGCCTGCCTGGCTTTGCTGATGGTCGGCGCAGCCGCGTTTGCGCTCGGCCAGCTGGTGGCGCGTCAGCACGCCGCGAGCGCCTTGCGACAGGCGCGGCAACAGGTTCAGATCGCCGAGCGGCTGGCCCAGGACTGGCGCTGGCAGACGGACGCTGCTCACACCCTGACCGACTGGTG
>JAUYAJ010000411.1 GCA_030693565.1 Rubrivivax sp. | reverse complement strand
AGCACGGTGTAGCCGTCGGCGGTGGCGCGCGACGCCGCGCCGATGCCGGTGGCGCCACCGGCGCCGGCCTTGTTCTCCACCACCACGGTCTGGCCAAGTTCACGCCCCAGCGCTTCGGCGATCGGGCGCGCGACGGTGTCGGCGACGCCGCCGGGCGGGAAAGGCACGACCATCGTGATCACGCGGTCGGGGTAGTTCGCCTGCGCGAACGCGGCGCCGGTCAGCGCGAGCAGGCCGGTGGCGAGGATGCGGTTCAGGTTCATGGCTGTCTCCTAGACGAAACGATTCTGCAGCACGCCGAGGCCATCGATCTCGATGCGCACGACGTCGCCGGACTTCAGATAGACCGGGGGCTTGAGCCCCATGCCCACACCGGCCGGGCTGCCGGTGGCGATGAGGTCACCAGGGTACAGCGTGATGCCGCGCGAGCAGGTTTCGATCAGCGTGGCGATGTCGAAGATCAGGTCGCTGGTGCGCGCGTCCTGGCGCAGCGTGTCGTTCACCCAGCAGCGCACATGGGTGTCGGCGCCGTCGAGCTCGTCGGCGGTGACGATCCATGGGCCCATCGGGCAGAAGGTGTCGAAGCTCTTGCCCAGGTCCCATTGCTGGTGACGCATCTGGACGTCGCGCGCCGTCACGTCGTTCACGATGGTGTAGCCGTAGACATGTCCCATCGCCTCGGCGCGGCTGATGTTGCGCCCACCTTTTCCGATGACGACGGTGAGCTCGGCTTCGTAGTCGATCTGACTCGACACCTCGCCGGGCAGGAGCACGTCGGCACCCGGGCCGATCACCGATTCGGGCACCTTGGTGAAGACGATGGGCCAGCTTCCGGGGTCGGCGGCGTTGTCCTTGAACACCGAGTCGCGCAACTCCTTCGCATGGGCGTGGTAGTTGCGGCCGACGCAGAACAGGTTGCGCCGCGGCAGCGGGATCGGCGCTTCGAGCTGGACGTCGGCGAGCGCGATCGCCGCGCCGGTTGTGGCTGGCAGCGGCTGGCCGGCGGCGGCAGCTTCGATCAGCGGCAGCGCGCCGCGGCGGGCTTGGTCGGCGTCGAGCGCCAGTGGCGTCACGCGCAGGCCGTCGGCGGACACGGTGCCGACATGGCGCCGGCCTTGGTGGGTGTAGGTGGCAAAACGCAAGAGGATGCTCCGGAAGTTCTTGCCCAAATGCTACCATTACGAACCAGGCCAGCCAATCACGGTGCCCCATGGACGCAGCTTCGGCCCTCCGCGAAACCATCCTCGACAAGCTCAAATCACGCGCCTGGCGTGCCGGCCACCGCATTCCCACCGAACGTGAGCTGGGTGAGCAGTTCGGCATCGGCCGCTCGGCCGTGCGCCGCGTGTTGCAGGACTTCAAGCGCAAGCGGCTGCTGACGCAGACCGTGGGCAGCGGCACCTATGTCACCGACCAGGTGCAGCAGGCCTTGTCCGACCTGACCGCGCTGGGCGCCGACGCTGCCATCCAGGCCATCAGCCCGGCCGAGTTGATGAGTGCGCGGCTGGTGCTCGAGCCCGCGGTGATCGACATGGTGATCGGCAACGCCACCGCGGCCGACTTCGCGCGCATGGACGAATGCAACCGCAACGCCGAGGCGGCGGCGACGCTGCTCGACTTCGAGCGCTGGGACGGCCAGCTCCATGAGGCCATCGCCGACGCCGCCCACAACAGTTTCATCGCCAGCATGTTCCGGCTCATGAATGAGGTTCGCGCGCAGGGCGAGTGGGGCATGCTCAAGCAGCGCAGCGTCACCCCCGAGCGGCGCCTTGAGTACCAGCTGCAGCACCGCGCGTTGGTGGCGGCCTTGAAAGACCGCGACGCCGTGCGCGCCCGCGCACTGTGCCTGGCCCACTTGCTGCAGGTGCGCACCAACCTGCTCGGCTACTGAAGCCGCCGCTGCGGGCAGTCCGCCTTGACCCTGAGACCAGGCGCCGCTACATTGGTCGGCCGCCGACACCAGGTGAGACCAAGTTAAACCAATGACCCAGGAGAGACAGATGCAGAGCAATCGGAAATCCCCCGCGCGGCGGCGTTCGGCGCTGGCCCTGGTGGCTGCGGCCTGCCTCAGCACCTTGGCCATGCCGGCGCTGGCGCAGGAATGGCCGGCGCGGCCGGTGCGCGTGGTCGTGCCCTTCGCCCCCGGCGGCTCGGCCGACGTCTTCGGCCGCTTCATCGCCCAGCGGTTGCAAGAGGCACTGGGCCAGACTTTTGTCGTCGACAACCGGCCCGGCGCCGGCTCGGTGATCGGCACCGACGCGGTGGCCAAGAGCGCACCCGACGGCTACACGCTGCTGGTGATGTCCAACACGCACACCGTCAACGAGTCGCTGATCCCGAACAAGCCGTTCCAGCTCATGCGCGACTTCGTGCCGGTGGCGCCGATCAACTTCTCCGACCTGGTGCTGGTGGGCCGGACCGGCCTGGCGGCGTCCAATGTGGGTGAACTGTTGCGTGCGGCCAAGGCCAAGCCCGACGGCCTGACCTATGCGTCTTCGGGCCCGGGCACGCCGTACCACATGGCCGGCGAGCTCTTCAAGGCGATGGCTGGTGTGGCCATCATCCACGTGCCTTACAAAGGCAGCGCCGGCGCGCGCACCGACATCTTGGGCGGCCAGGTCGACGTCATGTTCGACGCCATCCCGACCATGGTCGAGCAGGTCAAGGCCGGCAAGGTGAAGGCGCTGGCGACCACCGGCCGGGCGCGCTCGGCCAACATGCCCGACGTGCCCACGGTGTCGGAGTCCGGCGTGCCAGGCTACGAGGCGACGATCTGGCTCGGCGTGATGGCGCCCAAGGGCACGCCGGCGGCGATCGTCAACCGGCTCAACGCCGAGATCGGCAAGATCACCGGCAACGCCGAGGTGCGCCGCGCCTGGGCCGCTCAGGGCACGACGCCGATGACCATGGGCGTCGACGAGTTCAGCCGCTACGTGACCGAAGACATCGCCAAGTGGGCGCACATCGTCAAGGTTTCGGGCGCCAAGGTCGACTGAGTTCAGCGCATGGAGACGGTGCGGTTCAGCGTCAACGGCGTGGCGCAGGCGGTCATTGCAGCGCCGAAGACGCCGCTGCTCGACGTGCTGCGCGAACAGCTGCAGCTCAAGGGCACACGTTTCGGCTGTGGCGCCGGCGAATGCGGCGCCTGCCAGGTGTTGCTGGACGGGCGCGCCGTGCCCGCCTGCGACACCCCGCTGTGGGCCGTGGCCGGCCATGAGGTGACCACCGTCGAAGGCCTGGGCTGGCCCGGTCTGCGTGAAGCTTTTGTTGCCGAGCAGGCGGCGCAATGCGGCTACTGCACCTCGGGCATGTTGATCGGCGCTGCAGCGCTGCTCAAGCGCCAGCCTCGGCCCAGCGAGGCCGAAGTGCGGCAGGCGCTGGACGGCCACCTGTGCCGCTGCGGCGCCCACAACCGCATCGTGCGCGCCGTGTTGCGCGCGGCTGCGGCGGCGCCGTGAGCATGGACAACCCGGTCACGCTGCCCACCGCGCTGCTCCAGCACCCGCGGCCTGAGCAGTGGTTGCGCTTTGCTACCGACGGCAGCCTTTGCGTGTACAGCGGCAAGGTCGAGCTCGGCCAGGGCCTGCGCACGGCGCTGGCGCAAATCGTCGCCGAGGAACTCGGGCTCGACCCGGCGCAGCTGACGATGGTGGCGGCCGCCACCGACATCAGCCCCGATGAAGGGGTGACCTCGGGCAGCCAGTCGGTGCAGGAGTCGGGCCGCGCGCTGCGCCTGGTGAGCGCCGAACTGCGCCAGCGCTGCCTGGCGGCGGCGGCGCAGCG
>JAUYAJ010000408.1 GCA_030693565.1 Rubrivivax sp. | reverse complement strand
TGCACGTCGGCCACCATGCTGGCGACCCAGCGCATGTTGAAGTCCTTGCCGCGCGGCCCGGTCTTGCCGGCCAGGCAGTCGTCGATGTAGCGCTTGACCGGCGGCGCCCAGTGCCGCATGTTGCACATGTTGATGGCGAATTCGCGCGTTTCCTCGGGGATGCGCACTGCGGGTTCGGTCAGCACCCAGGAGCCCGATTCGCGGTCCAGCGTGAACATCGCCACGCCGTTGCCCACCGTCAGCACCAAGGTGGTCTGCGGGCCGTAGATGCAGTAGCCGGCGGCGGCCTGGTGCTTGCCCGGTTGCAGGAAGTCCTCTTCGCTGACGCCGCGTGCATGGCCGACCTTGCGCAGCACCGAGAAGATGGTGCCGATGCTGACGTTGACGTCGATGTTGCTGCTGCCGTCCAGCGGGTCGAACAGCAGCATGTATTCGCCTTGCGGGTAGCGGTTGGGCACGAGGTGGATCGAGTCCATTTCCTCGCTCGCCATCGCCGCCAGGTGGCCGCCCCACTCGTTGGCTTCGATCAGCACTTCGTTGCTGATGATGTCGAGCTTCTTCTGCACCTCGCCTTGCACGTTCTCGCTGTGCGCCGTACCGAGCACGTCACCGAGCGCGCCTTTGTTGACGGCGATCGAGATGCGCTTGCAAGCGCGCGCCACCACCTCGATGAGCAAGCGCAGTTGGCCGGGGATGCGGCCATGCTCGCGCTGCTGTTCGACCAGGTAGCGGGTCAGGCTGATCGAATTCATGCTCATTGGCCAGCTTCCAGCGCGTGGTTGACGATCTCGCGAACGTCGTCGCTGAGGTCGGGCTTGGCGGCGACGCGGGCGATGGCTTCACGCGCGGCGCTGCGGTAAGGCTCGGCCAGCGCGCTCCAGCGGTCCATCGAACGCGCCAGGCGCGCTGCCAGCTGCGGGTTGATGGGGTCGATCTCGAGCAGCCGCTCGGCCCAGAACACATAACCGGCGGCGTCGCGGCGGTGGAAGGCTGCCGGGTTGGCGTTGCACAGCGTGAACACCAGGCTGCGGGCCCGGTTCGGGTTCTTCAGCGTGAAGTCCGGGTGCTTGAGCAAGGCCTTGGCGCGGGCAAACGCGCTGCCGGCGCCGGCGCCCAGCGGCTCGGGCGTGCGCGCTTGCAGTGCAAACCATTTGTCGATGACCAGCGGGTCGCCGCGGTGCAGCGCATGCAGGCGTTCAAGCGCCGGCGCCGCCAGCTCGGCGTGTGAGTCGACCAGCGCCGCCAGCGCGCCCAGGCGGTCGGTCATGTTGCCGGCGTCCTTGAAGCGCTGGTAGGCGCGGCCCGGCCAGACCGTCTCGCCGCTGTCGCGCGCCTGCAGGCACAGCATGGCCAGCGCCAGGTTGGCCAGCGCGCGCCGGCCGGCTTGCGCCGGCGCCGGGCTGTAGCCCTCGCGCACCTGGTTCTGTTCCCAGGCCCAGGCCCAGTCGGCCTGCAGCCGCGTGGCCAGCTGCAGGCGCAGTTGCTCGCGCACGGCGTGAATGCGCTGTGGGTCGACGGCGTTGACGTGTTCGGCCACATAGCCTTCGGCTGGCAGCGTCAGCACCAGTTCCTTGAAGGCTGGGTCGAGGCCGGTGTGGCGCAGCACGCCGCGCATGGCGTCGACGAAGGCGCCGTCCAGCGGCGCGACGGTGCCGGGCTGCAGTCCGGCGAGCAGACGGCTCAGCGCCAGCCGCTGGCCGGCTTCCCAGCGATTGAAGGGGTCGTTGTCGTGGGCCAGCAGCACCAGCAGTTCGGTGTCGCTCAAGCCATCGTCAAGCAGCACCGGCGCCGAGAAGCCGCGCAGCAGCGAAGGCACGGCGGCTTCGTCGACGCCGTCGAAGTCCCAGCTCTGCTCGGCGCTGTCCAGCACCAGCAGGCGCTCGTCGGCCAATGGCTGGCCGCTTTGCGACAGCAGCGCTGCCAGCACCGGGATGACGAAGGGTTGCGGCGCGGCCTGGCCGGGCCGGGCGGCGCTGTGCTGCGACAGCGTCAGCGTGTAGCGCTGGGCGGCGGCGTCATAGCGGCCGCGCGCCGTCAGCCTGGGCGTGCCGGCCTGGCCGTACCAGCGCTTGAAGGGCTCGAGCCGGTTTGCCAGTTCGCTGCCGGGGTTGGCGTCGGCGATGGCCTGGGCGAAGTCGTCGCAGGTCACGGCCTGGCCGTCGTGGCGCTGGAAGTACAGCGTCATGCCTTTGGCGAAACCGTCACGGCCGACCAGCGTGTGCATCATGCGCACCACCTCGGCGCCTTTTTCGTAGATGGTGGCGGTGTAGAAGTTGTCGATCGCGGCATAGCTGTCGGGGCGCACCGGGTGGGCCATGCTGCCGGCGTCTTCGGGGAATTGCACGGCGCGCAGGCCACGCACATCCTCGATGCGCTTGACGGCGCGCGCGCTGGCGCCGCCGGCCATGTCCATGCTGAATTCCTGGTCGCGAAAAACCGTCAGGCCTTCCTTCAGCGAGAGCTGGAACCAGTCGCGGCAGGTGATGCGGTTGCCGGTCCAGTTGTGGAAGTACTCATGGCCGACCACACTTTCGATGCCGGCGAAGTCGGCGTCGGTGGCGGTGGCGGGGCTGGCCAGCACGTACTTGGTGTTGAAGATGTTGAGGCCCTTGTTCTCCATCGCCCCCATGTTGAAATCTTCGACGGCGACGATCATGAAGCGCTCGAGGTCCAGCGGCAGCCCGAAGCGCGCCTCGTCCCAGACCACCGAGGCGATCAGCGAGTTCATCGCGTGCTCCGTCTTGCCCAGGTCGCCGCGGCGCACGTAGATCTGCAGCAAGTGGTCCTTGCCGGCGCGGCTGCGCACGCGCTGTTCACGCAGCACCAGGTCGGCAGCGACGAGGGCGAACAAGTAGCTCGGTTTCGGGAACGGGTCGTGCCAGGTCGCCTGGTGGCGGCCGTTGTCGAGCTCGCGCTGCTCGACCAGGTTGCCGTTGCTCAGCAGCACCGGGTAGCGCACTTTGTCGGCGCGCAGCGTGACGGTGTACACGGCCATCACGTCGGGCCGGTCCAGGAAGTAGGTGATGCGGCGAAAGCCCTCGGCCTCGCACTGCGTGAAGAAGCCACCACCGCTGCTGTACAGGCCCGACAAGCGGGTGTTCTTCAGCGGGGCGCAGGTGTTGCGGATCTCCAGCGTGAAACTATCGCCGGCCGGCGGGTTGTCGATCA
>JAUYAJ010000405.1 GCA_030693565.1 Rubrivivax sp. | reverse complement strand
CTGGCGGGCCGGCAAGGCCGCGAGCAGCACACGGCCCGATGCCGAGCAGTGCAGCGGCAGCCGCGAGCCCACGCCCAGCCCGAGCAGCAGGCTGCGCCGCGCCGTCGAGCGCGCGGCAATCACGCAGGCGTCGTCGCCCAGCACCGCCAGCGAGGCCGACTCGCGGCTGCGCTCGCTCATCGCGTCGAGCGCCGGCTGCAGCAGCCGCGGCAGCCGCGTCGACGCCGAATACGCATAAGCCACGCGCAAGGCGCCGTGACCCGAGCCAGTACTGCTTGCCGTCGGTCTGCGCATAACCCAGCTCGCACAGCGTCAGCAGGCAGCGCCGCGCCGACGCCGGGCTGATCTCGACCCGGCGCGCCGCTTCGGCCACCGTCATGCGCGTGTGGGCGGCGTCGAAGGCCTCGATCAGCCGCAGACCTTTGACCAGGCCGCCGATGCGGTCCTTGTTGCGCGCGTCTTCGTTCGGGTATGACATAGGTCAAATTCTGCGCTATGCGCACAGCGGGCTTGGCGCACCAGGGCCGCGGCACGCACACTGCAGCGCATGAACTGCCCCTTGTCCGACACCGTACCGCCTACCAGCCCAGCCAGCCCCGTCAGCGGGCCGCTGCCCGTGGCCGCGCGGCGCTGGCCCGCCGAAGGCTTCAGGCGCGCGCCTTACTGGGTCTACAGCGACAGCGACATCTATGCCCGCGAGCAGGCCGCGATCTTCCGCGGCGCCTCCTGGCATTACCTGGGACTCGAGGTTGAGGTGCCCGAGGTCGGCTCGTTCAAGAGCACCTACATCGGCGAGCTGCCGGTGATCATGACGCGCGCCGACGACGGCGCCGTGCACGCCATGCTGAACCGCTGCGCACACCGCGGCAACCTGGTCTGCCGCGAGGCCTTCGGCCGCGCCGACAAGCTCAATTGCGTCTACCACGCCTGGAACTACAACCTCAAGGGCGACCTGACCTTCGCCGCCTTCAGACATGGCTTGCGCGGTGAAGGCGGCCTGCCCAAGGACTTCCAGTACGCCGAGCACGGCTTGCGCAAGTTGCGCGTGGCGACGATCTGCGGCCTGGTCTTCGCCACCTTCGACGACCAGATGCCGGCGCTGGAAGACTGGCTGGGCGAGGTCGGCGACGGCATCCGCCGTGTCTGCCGCGGCCCGCTCAAGGTGCTGGGCTACGACACCCAGCGCATCCATGCGAACTGGAAGGCGTACCACGAGAACCCGCGCGACTCGTACCACGCCAACATCCTGCACACCTTCTACGGCACCTTCGGGCTGTCGCGCCAGTCGCAGGAGTCGGGCATGGTGCTGGACCGCAGCGGCCGCCATGTCTACTTCTACACCAAGGCCAACACCGACCGCGACTCGGCCGACTACCAGGCCACTGCGAGCGCGCTGCGCTCGCACAACGACGCGCTGACGCTGGAAGACCCGAGCATCCTGACCTGGCGCGACGAGTTCGGCGACGGCATCAGCGTGCAGATCCTGACCACCTACCCGTCGTTCGTGCTGCACCAGATCGCCAACAGCCTGGCCACGCGCCAGCTGTTGCCCAAGGGCCCGGGCCAGTGTGACCTGGTCTGGACGTACTTCGGTTTCGCCGACGACGACGAAGAGACCACGCGCATGCGGCTGGTGCAAGCCAACCTGGCGGGCTCGGCCGGCATGGTGTCGGTCGAAGACGCCGCCGTCTGCGAGATGATCCGCCGCGCCGTCGGCGACGGCGCCACCGGCGAATCCTTCATCGAAATGGGCGGGCGGGACCTGGATGGCGGTGGCAACACCAAGCTGTCCGAGCGCGCGATCCGCAACTTCTGGCACGCCTACCGCCAGGACATGGGGCTCTGAGGATGGCGCTGCTGCACGAAACACATTTCCGCACTGTCGAGAACCTGGTCTTCGAATGGGCGCGCGCGATCGACGAGAACCGCGTCGAGGCCATCTGTGACCTGCTCGCGCCGGGCGGCCGCTACACCGTGCAGTCGCGCTTCAACGCCGACCGCGGCCTGCCGCTGGCGCTGATCGACGCCCATTCACCGGCCCAGCTGCGCGATCGCATCAAGGCGATGCGCCAGGCCAACATCTACGAGCCGCAGCATTACCGGCACCTCGTCTCCGGCGTCCAGATCGTCGCCGCCGAGGGCCTGCCCGACGGCGTGCTGGCGCTGCGTTCGAACTTTGCCGTCGTGCGCACGATGGAGCGCGACGGCGAGATGCAGCTGTTCGCCAGCGGCCAGTGCCAGGACCTGGTGGACGTCGGCGGCGCGAGGCCCTGCTTTCGCGAGCGCCGCCTGCTGCTCGATTCACGCGCTGTCGAGACGCTGCTGGTGATCCCGCTGTGACCTGCCCTGCAACCTGTACTGGAGAACGATGAAACGCCACCTGATCCGACTGCTGCCGCTGCTGGCCCTGGGCGTCATGCCGCTGACCGTCATCGCCCAGGGCTATCCGAAGTCGCCGATCACCATCGTCGTGCCACTGGCGCCGGGAGACGCCGGCGACACCGCGCTGCGCTCGATGAGCGAGGAGTTGTCGCGCCAGTTGCAGGTGCCGATCACGGTGGCGAACCGGCCCGGCGCCGGCGGCGCCATCGCCACCCAGAGCGTGGTCGGCGCGGCCAAGGACGGCTACACGCTACTGTTCACGCAGAACGGGCCGCTGACGATACGCCGCGTGTTCGACCCCCAGACCGCCAGCTACGACCCGGCGCGCGACCTGACGGCGCTGGCGCTGACCTCGCGCACGCCGTCGATCCTGGTGGTGCGCAAGGAAGCGCCGTTCAACAACTTCCGCGAACTGGTCGAGCACGCGAAGAAGGCGCCGGGCAGCGTGCGCATCGGCAACGCCGGGGCGGGCTCGGCGGGCGACATCAGCGTGCAGATCATCAACACGCTGGCCGGCATCGACATCGTTTCCGTGCCGTACAAAGGCGCCGCGCCGGCGGTGACCGACGCGCTCGGCGGCCAGGTCGAAGGCGTGGTGCTGGGCCTGGGCGCCGTCAGCGCCCACCTGAAGAGCGGCGCCTTCAAGGGCATCGCGATCTCCAGCCGGGTGCCCGAACTGCCGCAGGTGCCGACGCTGACCGAACTCGGCCACAAACAAGGCATCCTGGGCGTCTGGTTCGCCTTCTTCGCCCCCGCCGGGGTGCCGGCCGAGGTGGCGCAGGCGCTGGTGCCGGCGCTGGAGCGCACGGCGCGCAACCCGGCGATCAGCGCCCGGCTGCAGCCCATGGGCATCGTCCAGGACTGGCTGGGGCCGCAGCCGCTGGCGGTCGAGGTTCAGCGCGAGTACGACAGCGTGAGCGAGATCGCGAAGAACAACCCGGTGCGCAAGCCCTGAAGCGCGGCGCCGGGCGCTGGCTTGCAGCCGCCCGGCAGTCTGGTCAGCCCGGTCAACCCAGGTCGGTGCGCGTATTCACCGCCGCGCCGGCCAGCCAGGCCTGGCCTTTGGCGTACAGCGCCTGCACCTCGGGGCCTTTGAGCCCCGGCATGTCGCGCTTGACCGGGTAGCCGATGCGCACCTGCGCATAGGCCAGGTGGCGGTAGCCTTCGGGGAACTGCTGCAGCACAGCGTCCTCGAGCACCGGTGCCACGCCTTGCGGGATGGCGTCGAGGCGGTCCTTCTCGTAGATCGGCTGGCGCAGCACGATGGCCCAGCGGTCGCCGCGCTTTTCGAAGAAGTCGTAGAAGCGGCCGGTGCAGACGATGTCGCAAGCCACGCCTTCGACGGTGGCGCGCTGCGAGATCGTCATCTTGGTCTGGCTGATGGCGCGGTCACCGGCGAGGTCGATCGCGGTGCCGCCCAGGAAGTGCAGGATGCTGACGCCGCGCTCCCAGCCTTCGCGGCTGACGCGGATGAACTCGCTCGCCGGGCCCTGGAACCAGGTTGCCATCATCACGCCGTCGTCGTGCCAGACGCCGGCAAAGCGCTCCCAGTCGCCGGCATCGCGCCAGAGCACCCAGTTTTCAACGACTTCGCGAATGCGCAGCCGCTCGATCATGTCCTTGTCCATGTGGTTTCCGTTCTTCGGTGGCTTGGGGCCGGGTCAGAGCACGACGCAAGCGTCTTCAAACGCCAGCCGGGGCTGGCGCGGCTTCACGGCGGCAACGTCGCCGCGCCCGAGGTTGCACAGGAAGTTGGACTTCCAGCGCCCGTCGGGGAAGAACTCGGCGTCGAGCTTGGCGTTGTTGAAGCCGCTCATCGGCCCGCAGTCGAGCCCGAGCGCGCGCGCCGCCATGATCAGGTAGGCGCCTTGCATCGAACCGTTGCGGAAGGCCGTGGCCTCGGCCAGTGCGGTGTTGCCGGCGAAGTTGTCGCGCGCCGCCGGGTTGTGCCAGATCTTGGGCATCCATTCGTAGAACTGGCTGTCGAAGGCGACGATGGCGGTCACCGGCGCAGCCCGGGTCTTGTCGGTGTTGGTCGGGTTCACCGCCGTCAGCAGCCGCTCCCTGGCCTCGGGCGTGGTGACGAAGACCAGCCGCATCGGCTGGCAGTTCATCGAGGTCGGGCCCATGCGCGCCAACTCATAGAGCTGGCGCAGCAATTCGGCTGGTACGGGGTCGCTGCACCAGCCGGCGTGGGTGCGCGCTTCGGTGAACAAGGGGGCCAGGTCGGCGGCGGGCATAGGCTGGAAAGTCATGTCGGGAGTCATCCGGTTCGGTGGTTCATTCGAGGGTGATGCCGGTGTCCTGCACCAGCTTGGTCCATCTTGCCACCTCGGCCTTGATCAGCGCCTCGGTCTGGGCCACGTTCAGTCGCATCGGCTTGCCGCCCAGGGTGCGGAAGCGCTCCTGCACGTCGGGCATCGCCATCACCTTGTCGAACTCGGTGCGCAGCCGCGCCAGCACCGGCGCCGGCACGGCGGCGGGGGCGAAGATGCCGAACCAGCTTTCCATGTCGAGCGGCGCGACGCCGCTTTCCATCACGCTGGGCACCTGGGCATGGAAGGGCTGGCGCTCGCGCGACGACACCGCCAGCGCCATCACGTTGCCGGCGTCGACCTGCACACGCGCGGTCGGCGAGATGTCGAAGAACATGTCGACGCGCCC
>JAUYAJ010000396.1 GCA_030693565.1 Rubrivivax sp. | reverse complement strand
GTGTCGCTGGCGCGTCGCGTCGAGCCGCGCCGGCCGGCTCGGGCTTGAGCAGGCGGGCGGCGCGGGCGCGGGTTGCTGCCATCGCTGGACACCTGCCGCGGCACGCTGGCGCTGCGCGCTACAGCGCCGGGCGCCGCGGGCTGAAGAGCACCACCGCGCCATAGGTCTCAGGGTCGAAACCGCGCCCCTTGATGTCGGCCACCGTCTTCGTCGGCAGCACGAAGGCATCACCCTGGACCAGGGCGGTGTAGTTCAGCGACTGCACCATCACCGCCACCTGCCCCAGCAAGGCCTTGGCCATGGCCATCTCAGGCGCGGTCTTGACGCCCACCGCCACTGCGTTCGGGTTGTTCGTCAGCAGCGTGCGCACGATGGCGACCCAGTGTTCCAGTTCGGCCGGCACGCCGTCAACCTGCTTGGCCTGCTCGAACGCAGTGTTCGGTCCGATCAGAAAGCCGCCGTCGAACGGCACATGGGCCAGCAGCACCGGCGTGACCTGTTGCTCGACACGCTGCGCCAGCACGGTGATGCCGCGGCAGGTGGTGACCTGGCCGAGGTCGGGCGTGTGGCGCACGAAGACGTCGCTGGTGTTGCCGTCCAGTGCGCCCATCACGGCCTGGCTTTGCAGCGTGGTCGCTGCCGCTTCGGCGGCGTCGGCCTTGCTGCCCAGGTAATAGCCGACGGCTTTGTCCAGCGGCTTGCCGGCCACGCCCCAGGCGCTGCGCAAGGCCAACACACTGGCCGGCTGCAAGGCTTTGCCGTCTTCGGCGTAATCGACATGGGCCAGCAGCGGCTTGAGCTGGAACTCGGCGATCGCGGCGCTGACCCCGTTCTTCTCTGCCAGGCCGACGAAGCGGCCGAAGGCGTCGTCGCCGGCGACGCGGTAGACGTCGTGGCAAATGATCTGTTCGTCCAGCGTCAGCAGGAAGACGGCGCCGTCCCAGCCCGCCAGGCTCAGCGCCGGCAGCACCGCCAGCACCTGGTTTTCGACGTTGGCGACGGGCTGGCCGCGCGCCAGCGTCAGCTCCAGCGTCGCCAGCCGCGACTTGGCCAATGCGTCGCCTTCGGCCTGGGCAGCGCCTTGCGAACCGATGGCGCCGAAGCGCAGGCGGTTGCCCGGTTGCGCAGCGTCCCAGTCGGCCAGCAAGGCCGCCGTCGGCGTGGCGAGCTGCGAACGCCCGCCTTCGAAAGCAGCCACCCCGAAAGGCGTGAAACCGAGCTTGGTGATGCGCTCGGCATTCGCGCTGATGACGGCGGCGCGCGCACTGCGCAGCTGCGCCTCGGTCTTCACGCGCAGGTGGTAGAGCTGGTAGCGGCGTTCTTCGACCGGCTGCGGCGTCGGCCCGGCGCCGCACTGCTTGTTGCGGCGGCGGTGGAACAGCACCCAGTCGCGCTTGGCGCGAATGATCAGCGCGTCGGCCGCCGTCGGCCGGCGGCCGAACAAATCGGCGGCGGCTTCGCTGGCGAAGTCGGGCGAGCTCTCGCGCGTGGCCAGCAGGTCGAGCGCGGTTTCCGACGCCGTGCGCAGCGGATGCCCCAGCACCAGCACGTTGTCGTTGCGCTGCAGCGCAGCGGCAAAGCCGATTCGGCTCTGCGCCGCGCGCAGCGCGAGCACCGCAGTGGCGGCGCCCTGGGCATCGTCGCGCAGCAGGCGCAGGCTGAGCGACTCGATGCCGGCGATGCCTTGACCGCCGAACAAGGTGGCGCTGAGGTCGGCTTCGAGCATCAGCGCCGCGCCGCGGGCGGCGGGCTCGGTGCTCAGGATCACCGGCACGGTGAAAGGCATGCCGCGCTGGGCGTTGGCCAGCGTGCCGACCAGACCGCTGATGATGGCGGCGCCGCGCAGGCTGCCCTGGACGGCAGTGCGCTGGCCGCTGGTGGTGCGCGACTCGACGGTGAACTGGGCGCCGACGATGGCGATGTCGACGAAGACCGATCCGGCCGCCTTGGGCATCAGCACGGTGAAGTCCATCGCCATGTCGATGCGCCCGCCTTCGGCCACCGTCATCGGGTCGGCCTGGGCGCGCAGCGCCAGCCACAAGGCGACGTGGTCGGAGTCGGTGCCGCCGGCCAGGCCGGCGAAGTGGCGGATGCCGCTGGCCGTGCCGCGCTGGGCGACACGCTCGAGCGTCTTCAGCCGGTAGCTCACCGCTTCCTGGCGCAGCGCGGCGTAGTTCTGCGCGACATTGTTCTTGTCGGCAGCCGCTGTGCTGCGGCTGGCCTTGGGCTTGGCCGGTGTGGGCGCCGCGTCGGCGGGTGGCGCCGCACTCATCAGGTGGACCGACTGCCACAGCGTCTGCTCGAAGCCGTTATCGCGCTCGCCAGCCCATTTCTGAAGCTCTTTCAAGGCCTGGTCGCGGCCTGCGGTTTCGACCAGGCCGGCGAAGAAGAAGGCCCGGCTGCCGTCGACGCGCAACTCGCTGCGCGCGGCGCCGGTCATGACGTCGCGCGCATAGCTCAGGCTGGCGCTGGCGGCCGGCGCGGCGTCGATGCGCTTGTCGATCGGCGCGCCGATGACCTTGCCGAAGTCCTCCTTGCTCTGCGTCAGTCGCACTTCCCAGCCGGCGCCGCCGCCGGCCTTGGCGTCGGCGATCTCGCCGTCGGGCACCAGGATGTCGACCTCGTCCTTGTGCTGCGGGCTGTCGAGCCCGCGCAGCAGCGAGATGCGCTCCATGTGCTGGGCTTCTTCGAGCGCGTGGGCGACGAAGTCGGGGCGGACGACGCAAAAGCGCAGGTCCACGCCTTCACCGAGCAAGGCCCGCACCTGTTCGTTGACCGGTATGGGTGAGCCCGGCGACACCGGCAGGTAGCCGGCGCTGGGCAGCTCGACGATGCCGCGGCGGATCAGCACGCGGTCGGCCGGCAGCACGGTGAAGCTGCCTTTGACCTTCTGGATGCTGCGCACGATGCCGTCGATCAAGGTGCGGCTCATCGGCGCCGCGGCGCTGATGCCGGCCGCGGCGGGCGCATCGGCCAGACCGGCGGCGAGGCGTTCGCTGGTCAGCCGCGACTGCAACTCCTTGCTCTGGTGGAACTGGCTTTCGAGCTGGGCGACGAGGTCGCTGACTTCGTAGACCGTGCGGCGCAGCGCGTCGCAGGGGTCGTCGCCGGTCGGCGGCGAGGCTTGCCAGATGTCGCGCAGCTGGCACTGGAACTGCAGGATGTGGCCGAGGTAGACGTCCCAGGGCCGCATCATCATGCGCCACTGCCAGTGACGGCGTGGGTGGCTGTCGATGCGTTCGCGGCGCGCCGTCCAGTTGTCCAGGAACACGGTGTGGCCGCCGGCGCGTGCGATCACGCCCAGCGGCACGAAGCCGCCGCTGCTGGCCCGTGCGCCGCCGCACCAGACGGCCGACTGCAGGCCGGCGCCGGAGATCAGGTGCTCAAGCTGCAAGGCCTCGTCGGCGAAGTAGGCCGACGCCACCTGCGAGCGCAGGTGCAGCGTCGCCATCTGCACCGCGGTGGAGCTGGGGAAGGGCGTGCGCAGCACCAGCGGCAAGGCGCGCAGCACGATGCCGTCGAGCCGCCACGGCCGTTCGGTGCCGCTGACGCAGGCCTCTTCGCAGAGCTTGCCGTAGACGTCTTCCTGGCCGCACAAAGCCTCGGCGCGGCCGATGCCCACCACGTACAGGCTGACGCCGGCCAGCGGCGTTGCGGTCGGCGTGTCCAGCGCCGCCTGGCACAGCGTGAAGACCTCGCTGCCGGCGCCGCCGCTGGCGGCGACGACGGCGCTCTGCGCGCGCGAGCGGCGGATCAGCTCTTCGATGTCGACCGCCGCTTCCTGCGGCGTGAACAGCACCCGGCCTTCGTTGTCGATCGCCAGCCCGGCGGCCAGCCGCAACCGGTCGCCGCTGGCGCTGGCGAGTTCGAAGCCGTGCACGACACCGGCGCCGCCGGCCTGGGCCGAGAACTGCTGCAGCCGGATGCCGTATTGCTGTTCGGCCTGCATGTCGGCGGCGCGCAGGAACTTGCCGTCGTAGTAGTTGAGTCGCGTCAGCGCGGTGGGCTTGGGGATGAGCGCGATGCCGCCGGGCTGGTTCAGGACGACGACCGTCGGCGCGCTGTCGAGGGTGAAGGAGGTGGCCATCATGGGGCTCCGGTTCTGGGTTCGAAGGGCGGTGGCGCTAGGCGATCGCGGCCAGGAAGGCGCCGCTCGCGGCCTGCAGCGTGGCGCTTGCCAGCAGCACGCTGCGCACGTTCATGTCGACGCTGGCCGCGCTCAGCGTGTAGCCCGTGGCCTGGCGTTTCAGTGTGATCGCGCTGACATCGGCCAGCACCACGGCGGC
>JAUYAJ010000394.1 GCA_030693565.1 Rubrivivax sp. | reverse complement strand
GTGTGCTGCTCGCGGCCTTGCCGGCCCGCCAGGCCGAGGCGCTGCTGCGGCGCCTGCCCTGCGAGCCCCTGACGCCGCGCACCGTGGTCGAGCCGCGTGCGCTGCGCGCGCTGCTCGTGGCCTGTCGCAGCGAGGGCCATGCCGTGTGCGACGAGGAGATCGAAATCGGCGTGCGCTCGATGGCGGTGCCGATCGTCAACCGCGGCGGCCAGACGCTGGCGGCGATGACGATCTCGACGCGATCGGACCGCATGACCGTCGGCGAGATGCGCAGCCAATACCTGCCGGCCCTGCTGCGCCACCAGGCCTGGGCGCGCGAACGCCTGGGCTGAGCGCCGTCAGGACGGCGGCAGCGCCCGCTTGGGCCACAAGACCCACAGCCGCAGCGCCTGCTTCATGCGCCCGGCCTGGGCCTCGGCGTCGCCGGCCCAGCCCCAGAAGTAGTCGGCACGCACCGCGCCGACGATGGCGCTGCCGGTGTCCTGCGCCGTCACCAGCCGGCGCAGTGGCGCGTTCGACAGCGGCATCGTCGTGTCCAGCCACACCAGCGCGCCGTAAGGCACGCTGAGCGGGTCGACGGCGATCGAGCGGCCTGGCGTCAGCGGCACGCCCATCGCCCCGCGCGGGCCGAGTTCGGGGTCGGGCAAGGCCTCTTCGCGAAAGAAGACCACGCGCGGGTTGACCCACAGCATCTCGTTGACCCGTTTCGGGTGACGCTGGGCCCAGGCCTTGATCGCCGGCCACGACGCCGCTTCAAGCCGCAGCTCGCCTTGCTCGACGAGCCAGCGGCCGACCGAGCGGTAAGGCTGGTCGTTGTGGCCGGCATAAGCCAGGCGGACCGTTTGCACGCTGCCGTCGGGCTCGGTCACGCGCAGCCGCCCGGAACCCTGGATCTGCAGCAGCAGCGCGTCCAGCGGGTCTTCGACCCAGGCGATCTCGCGCCCACGCAGCGCTGCCATCGCCGCCGGCATGGTGTCGAGCTGCTGGCGCGTCCAGTAAGGCTTGCGCGTGGCCAGCTCGGCCGGCAGCGTGTGCAGCGGCACCTGGAAGCGACCCTGGCGCCGGCGCGAGGCGTCGATCAGCGGCTCGAAGTAGCCGGTGATCAAACCGTCGGCGCTGCCTTCCAGGGTCTCGACGCGGTACGGCTGCAAGTGGTTGATCAGCCACTGGCGGGCGGCGCCGTCGTCGGCCAGCGGCTCGAGCGCCA
>JAUYAJ010000384.1 GCA_030693565.1 Rubrivivax sp. | reverse complement strand
CTGCTGGCGCAGCACCGGGCGCACGGCGTTGCCGTCGAGGGCGCCGTGCTGGCCTTGCTGCGCGAGCACGCGGCGCGCACGCGCGCTTGATCCACCAGGAGCCGGCATGGACATGCGTCAACTCAGGTACTTCGTCCAGATCGTCGAGAGCGGCAGCCTGGCCAAGGCGTCACGCCAGCTCTTCATCGCCCAGCCGGCGCTGAGCCAGCAGATGGCGCGGCTGGAGGACGAAGTCGGCAAGGCCTTGCTGGTTCGTTCGTCGCGCGGCGTCACCGCCACCGACAACGGCGAGGCGCTGTACCACCACGCCAAGTTCATGCTGCGCCAGCTCGACCAGGCGGTGTCGGTGGCGCGCCAGGACAAGGCGGCGATGAGCGGCCGCGTCGCCCTCGGGCTGGCGCCGACCACGGTGTGCCGCCTGGGCCTGCCGCTGATGCAACACCTGCGTGCCAAATACCCCGGTGTGCTGCTCAACATCGTCGAAGGCCTGAGCGGCCACCTGGAGCACATGACACGCGTCGGCCAGCTCGACCTGGCGGTGCTGTTCAACCAGACCGCGGCCTCGGAGCTCAGCGTCGAGCCACTGCTCGAGGAAGAGCTGTTCGTCATCCTGCCCGCGGCGAGCGCGCTGGTGGCGCCCGAGTGCAGCACGCTGACGCTGCGCGAAGTGGCGGCCTTGCCGCTGATCCTGCCCAGCCCCGGCCATGGCCTGCGCAAACGCATCGCGCTCGAATTCGAACGCATCAACCTGACGCTGGACACGGTGGCCGAAGTCGATTCACTGCCGCTGCTGATGTCCTGCGTTGGCCAGGGCATGGGCGCCACCATCAAGCCGATGGCGGCCATCCACGCACTCGGCGACACGCCGCTGCGCTGGCGCTGCCTGCGCATCAGCGACGCCACGATGCACCGCACCAACTACCTCTACGCGCTGCCGCCAGCCAAGCTGTCGCCCTGCGCCGCCGTCGTGCGCGACGAACTCCGGCTCGTCGTGCGCCAGTTGGTTGGCAGCGGGCAATGGCAAGGTGTGTCGCTGGTGGATGCGGGGCAGGCGGCGCCGACCCAGCCGCCGCAGGGCGCAGCGCTGGCCGTGGCCGGCTGAACGCTGGAGAAGCCGCTCCTCAGCGGCCCGCCACCACCACCGCCGCCGGCAGAACCAGCGCCACGCGCAAGCCGCCCAGCGCCGTCGCGTCCAGCGTCACCCGGCCGCCGTAAAGGCCGACCAGTTCGTGCACGATCGCCAGCCCGAGGCCACTGCCCGGCACCGACTCGTCGAGCCGCGTGCCGCGCGCCATCACCGCGTCGCGCCGCTTGGCGTCGATGCCGGGCCCGTCGTCTTCGACCACCACATGCAGGCGCTGGCCGTCGGCCCCGGCCTGCACACGGGCCTGCAGGCGGACTTCGTGCCGCGCCCACTTGCAGGCGTTGTCCAGCAGGTTGCCCAGAATCTCCTGCAAGTCCTGCGCTTCGCCGGCGAAGCCGGCCTGCGGGTCCAGCCCGCTGCAGTCCAGGACCAGGCCGCGCTCGGCGTGGGCCCGCTCGAGCACCCGCCACAGCCCGGCCACCAGCGGCGCCAGCGCCACGCGAGCGCCGGGCAGTCCATGTGCCGCCGCAGCCCGCGAGCGGGCCAGATGCCAGTCGACCTGGCGCCGCGCCAGCGCCACTTGCTCAACCACCAGCGGCGCGAGTCCGGCCAGCGCCACCGGCTGCCGCTGCGCCGCCACCGCGGCCTGGTCCAGCGCTGCCAGCGGCGTCTTCAGCGCATGGGCCAGGTTGCCGGCCTGGGTGCGTGCGCGCGCCACCACCTCGGCGTTGCGGTCGAGCACGGCATTGAAGTCGTCGATCAAGGGTTGAACTTCGACCGGGAAGCGCCCGGCCAGGCGCTGCGCACGCCCTTCGTGCACGGCCGTCAGCGCCCGCTGCAGCGCGCGCAGCGGTGCCAGACCCACGGCGCCTTGAGCGACCGCGGCCAGGCCCAGCAAGCCCAGCAGCACGGCCAGCGATGCGCCGAGCACGCCGTTGAAACGCGCCACCGCCGCCGCGGTTTCGCGCAGGTCGGCCGCCACCAGCAAGCGCCAGTTCGTGCCGGCGCCGGTGGCGCCGCGCACGGTGCGCTCCACCAGCAGCAGCCTGGCGCCGTCCGGGCCGGGCACCTCGTGCACATGGACCACGCCGTCGGGCAGCGCATCGGCGGCGACGACGAGCACGCTGTCCCACAGCGAGCGCGAGCGCAGCACGCCGCGCTGCTGCTGCGCGGCGTCCAGCGCGTCAATTTGCCAGTACAGCCCGCCATAGGGCCGTGACCAGCGCGGGTCGGTCAGTCGCTCGGCGTCGAGCAGGGGCTGGCCGGCGGCGTCGAAGTCGAGCCGCGCGGTGACCTGGTCGAGCTGCGCCGTCAGGGTGACTTCGAGCTGCTGGCGCACATGGTCGCCAAACAGGCCGGCGAGCAACACGCCGGCCAAGGCCAGCGCGACCAGCAGCGCCACCAGCGTGGCGGCGAGCAATCGCCAGCGCAGCGAGCCCAGCCAGTGCCAGCTCAAGGCGGCGCCACCAGCCGGTAGCCCATGCCGCGCAAGGTCTCGATGGTTCCGGGCGGCAGTTTCTTGCGCAGCCGGCCGACGAAGACCTCGATCGTGTTCGAGTCGCGGTCGAAGTCCTGCGCGTACAGGTGTTCGGTCAGTTCGGTGCGCGACACCACGCTGCCGGGCCGGTGCATCAAATAGGCCAGCAACCGGTGTTCATGGCTGGTCAGACTGACCGCCTGGCCGTTCAGCGCGACGCGGCCGCTGCGCGTGTCCAGCGTCAGTGCGCCGCATTGCAGCAGCGGCGACGCCAGCCCCTGGGCGCGGCGGATCAGGCCGCGCAGACGTGCCAGCAACTCCTCCATGTGAAACGGCTTGGCCAGGTAGTCGTCGGCGCCGGCGTCGATGCCGGTCACCTTGTCGTGCCAGCTGTCGCGCGCGGTCAGGATCAGCACCGGCAGCTTGCGGCCCGCCGCACGCCAGCGCTGGAGCACGCTCAGCCCGTCGAGCAGCGGCAAGCCCAGGTCGAGCACGGCGGCGTCGACGTTCTCGGTCTGGCCCAGGTGCAGGGCGTCGCGCCCGTTGTCGGCCTCGTCGACGACGTAGCCCGCTTCGACGAGGCCGGCGCGCAACTGCGCGCGCAGCGTCGGTTCGTCTTCGACCAGCAAGATCCTCATGCGTGCTCCGCGGCGCCCACTGCTGTCATCGCCGGCCGGAGCCGTCGCCCTTGCGTTTGATCTTCAACACCTGGGCCGTGCGCGCGTCGAGCTCGATCTTGAGCAGCCGGCCATCGGCCTGCAGCAGCTTGACCTCGTAGATCCAGCGCCCGTCATCGCGTTCGAGCTCGAGCTCCAGCACTTGGCCCGGGTGGCTGCGCTGCAGTTGCTCCAGCAACTGCGGCAGCGCCATCACTTCGCCAGCGCGCACCGCGGCGCGCGCACGCTCGTGGTCGGGCCGGCTGTCTGCCATCGCCAGCGGCAGCGCCA
>JAUYAJ010000371.1 GCA_030693565.1 Rubrivivax sp. | reverse complement strand
CCAGCGTCACATAGTCGACATGGTCGAACAGGCGCGGCTCGGCCAGCTCACGCAGTTCGGTGTTGACGAAGCCGCCGCCGAGCACGATGACGGTCTGCGGCCGCAGCGCCTTGACCGCCTGCGCGATGCGCAGCGCGGCGTAGACGGCGCCGGGGAAGGGCACCGACAGCAGCAGCACATCGGGCGTGTGGCGTTGCAGCGCTTGTTCGGTAAGGCGGATCAGCGCCGCGTCGACCAGCGTCGGCGGCGCCGCCAGCGCCTGCGCCAGCGGCTCGAAGGTGGGCTGGCTGCGCGCCAGCGACTCGGCGTAGCGCACGAACTCGAAGCGCGGGTCGACAGCGTCGCGCAGCACGTCGGCGATGTCGTTCAGGTACAGCGTGGCCAGGTGGCGCGCGCGGTCGTTGACGCCCAGGGCGCCAAAGGCCCAGGCCAGCGGGTCGCCGCCGTCGTCGTCCACATAAGCCTCGAGCGACTCGAAGCGCGGGCCTTCGGGCAGCCAGGCGCGGCTGGCGATGCGGTGCGCCAGCGTCGGGTCGCGTCCTTGCAGAAAGGCCAGCGTCGGGCCGATGGTGGCCAGGTAGCGCGGCAATTGCTCGCTGAAGGCGGCGACCCGGGCCGTGCGTTCGTCAGCGGCTTCGATCTGCGCCTGCACCGCCTGCAGCCCGTGCGCAGAGAACAATTCCAGCACCAGCGCCAGCGCCAGGTCTTCCTGCACCGCGGCCACGCCGCGCGAGCGCAGAAAGCCGGTCAGGTAGGCCGTCGACGGGTAGGGGGTGTTGAGCTGCGTCATCGGCGGGATGACGGACAGCACACGCAAAGAGGGGGCGGACATGGGCGGGCGGCGCGGGGACGCGCGGGAACAACGTCCGATTCTGCCAGCCGGGCGCTGGCGATCTGGCAGACTGCCGGCTTGCGGGGCAGCGCCCCGGGTCGCACAGGCAAGGAGAAGTCCATGAAAGCATTCGGATCCAGGCTGCTGGCCGCCATCACGCTGACGCTGGCCGCCACGGCGGCGCTGGCGCAGCCGGCCGAACTCGAAGGCGTCAAGCTCGCGCCAACAGCGCAGGTGGGCGCCGCGGCGCTGCAGCTCAACGGCGCCGGGGTGCGCGTGCGCGCCATCTTCAACGTCTACGTCGCCGCGCTGTACGTGCCGCAGAAGTCGACCGACGCGGCGGCGCTGCTGGCGCAAAAGGGCGCGCGGCGCGTCGCCATCACGATGCTGCGCACAGTCGACGCCGACTCCTTCGCCGGCGCCCTCAACGACGGCTTGCGCAGCAACCACAGCGAGGCCCAGTTCGCCGGCTTCAAAGCCCAGATCGAGGCCTTGAACGCGACCCTGAAGGCGGTAGGCGAAGCCAAGAAGGGCGACCTCATCCACATCGAGTTCGTGCCCGACACCGGCACCCGCATCACCGTCAACGGCCAGCCGCGCGGCGCTGCGATCGCCGGCGAAGACTTCTACACCGCCGTGCTGCGCATCTGGCTTGGTGACAAGCCGGCCGACGGCGGCTTGAAGAAGGGCTTGCTCGGCGGCTGATCGGCCGGGGCCGGGCGGCAGCGGTGGGCGTGATCGACAGCGCGGTGGCGCTGCTGGGGCTGCTGCTGCGCGGCGCGGCCGGCGTGCTGCTGGCGCTGGCGCTGATCATCTATCCGTTCCTGTACCTGATGCAGGACCGCATGCTGTTCCTGCGCGCCGGCCTGGGTGCGCAGCAGCTCGCCTGGGCGCGCGCGCAGGCGCCAGGCGCCGAGGCCCGGATCCCGGTGGCCGACGGTGTCGAGCTGCACGGCTGGTTCGTGCCCGCGGCCGGCACGGCGCCGGCGCCGCTGCTGATCTACTTCGGCGGCAACGCGGAGGAAGTCAGCGCGATGCTCGCCGAGCGCCCGCAGCTGCCGGGCTGGGCGCTGCTGCTGGTGAACTACCGCGGTTACGGGCTCAGCGGCGGCGCGCCGTCGCAGAAGGCGCTGTTCGCCGACGCGCTGGCGCTGTACGACTGGGCGCGCCAGCGGCCCGAGGTCGACCCCGGTCGCATCGTCGCCTGGGGCCGCAGCCTGGGCACGGGCGTGGCGGTGCAGCTGGCGGCGCAGCGGCCGCTGGCCGGCGTGCTGCTGATCTCGCCTTACGACAGCATGGCTGCGGTTGCGCAGCGCCACTACCCCTTTGTGCCGGTGCGCTGGCTGCTGCGCCACCCGTTCGACGCGCTGGCCTTGGCGCCGGTGATCCGCACGCCGGCACTCGCGATCGCGATGGCGCACGACGAGGTCATTCCCGCCGTGCACTCACGCCGTCTGATGGCCGCCTGGGGCGGGCCGCAGCGGCTTGTGGTGTTCGACGACGGCGACCACAACACGCTGCCGGCGCGCGCTTACTGGGCCGCCGTCACGGCTTTCCTGGCGCCATGGGCGCAGCGCTGATTCAGGGCGCGGCGGGGCCGCGGCTGCGCAGGATCCAGGCGTCGACACGCGACTCCAGCACCGCCAGCGGCATCGCGCCCTGGTCGAGCACCACGGCGTGGAAGTCGCGGATGTCGAAACGCGCGCCGAGTGCGCTGCGGGCGCGTTGGCGCAGTTCGAGCAGCTTGCGCTGGCCGAGCAGGTAGCCCAGCGCCTGCGTCGGGTTCGAGACGTAGCGGTCGACTTCGCTGGCAGCACTTTCGCTGGTCAGCCCGGCCTGGGTCTCCAGGTAGGCCACGGCGCGTTCGCGCGGCCAGTTTCGGGCGTGGATGCCGGTGTCGACGACGAGCCGCGCAGCGCGCCACAGCTCGGCCTGCAGGTGGCCGTAGTGCTGGTAGGGGTCGACGAACAAACCGAGCTCGAAGCCCAGCTTCTCGGCGTACAGCGCCCAGCCTTCGCTGTAGGCGACGTTGAAGCTCGCCAGCTGGCGCCAGGGATGCAGCCCTTGCAGTTCGGCCGCGCGTGCACTTTGCAGGTGGTGGCCGGGCACGGCTTCGTGCAGGAACAGCGTCTCCTTTTTCCAGGTCGGCTCGGCGGCGAAACCGAGCGCGTTGATGGTGAAGATGCCAGCCGTGCCCAGGCTGGGCGAGCCGACACGGTAGTTGGCCGCGGTGCTGCTTGCGGCTTCGGCCGCGCTCATGCCGCGCACCGTGTACGCCATGCGGGGCACGGCATGGAACAGGCGCGGCAGCTGGGGGTCGACCATCGGCCCGAGTGCGTGGTAGGCCGCCAGCAGCTCGTCGGCCGAGCGAAAGAAGAAGCGCGCATCGGTGCGCAGCCAGGTCATGAACTCGTCGACACTGCCGTGGTGGCCGCTGCGCCGGGCCAGGGCCTCGATCTCGGCGCGCAGCCGCGCCACTTCGGCCAGCCCGAGCGCGTGGATCTGGTCCGCGTTCATGCCGGCGACGACGTTGCTGGCGATCAGGAAGTCGTAGTAGGCGGCGCCGCCTGGCAGCGCGGCCAGGCCGGCCTGGGCCGGCGAGCGTGGCCGCAGCTCGGCCGCGACAAAAGCCTTGAAGCGGCGCAGCGCCGGCTGGTAGTCGTCGGCGATGGCGCGCCGGGCGGCGTCGGCCAGCGCGCCGCGCTCGGCTTCGGGCACGGCGTCGGCAAAACGCCTGAACGGGCCGAACAGCACGCTGGCGTCGGCCTGTTCGACGAGGTGGGCGTCGATCGCGGCGAGCACGCGGTCGAGCACCGGCACCGGGCGCAGCCAGCCGCTGCGCAGCCCGCCCTGCAGCCGCTGCGTGATCTGCTCGGCGAACGCGGGGAAAGCCTCGATGCGGCGGATGAAGTTGCGCAGGTCGTCGGCGTTGCGAAAGCGCCCGGTCTGCGCCAGTTGCGGCATCAGTGTCTGGATGCCGCCCAGCGTGCCGAGCACCAGCGCGTCGGCGTCGGCGAAGCGCTGCGCGTCGACGGCGTTGCGCGCTCGGTTCAACAGCAGCAGATAGGAGACCCGGTCGGCCTCACCGAGCGCTGCAGCGTCCAGCGCCTGCAGCCGTGCCAGCAGTTCACGTTCGCGCACACGCTCGCGCTCGCGCTGCGCCGGCGATGCGTCGGGCAGCAGGTGGTCGAAACCGGGCACGCCGCGCTGGGTGGCGAGCATCGGCGCGCGGCGCAGCAGCGCGGCCAGGTCGTCGTCGAGCAAGGCTTTGAGCTCGGCGGCGGCCGGACTTGGGGTCTGGGCAGACGACAGCGTCGCCATGGCGGCCAGCGCCATCGCGGCAAGAAGAGTTCGCAACACAGAGACTCCGGAATCGGTGCGGTGCGTGATTCTCAGGCCGGCAGGAAGCCTTCGATCGACAGGTAGCGCTCGCCGGTGTCGTAGTTGAAGCCGAGCACGCGGCTGCCGGGCGCAAGCAGGGGCAGGTGCTGGGCGATGGCGGCCAGTGTGGCGCCGCTGGAAATGCCCACCAGCAGCCCTTCTTCGCGCGCGCTGCGCCGCGCCATCTCGCGCGCGGCCTCGGCGTCGACGGTGATGACGCCGTCGAGCCGTTCGGTCTGCAGGTTCTTCGGTATGAAGCCCGCGCCGATGCCCTGGATCGGGTGCGGCGCCGGCGCGCCGCCGCTGATCACCGGGCTGGCTGCGGGTTCGACGGCGTAGACCTTGAGCTGCGGCCAGCGCGCCTTGAGCAGCGTCGCGCAGCCGGTGATGTGGCCGCCGGTGCCGACACCGGTGATCAGCGCGTCCAGGCCCTCGGGGAAGTCGCGCGCGATCTCCTCGGCGGTGGTGCGGACGTGGACCTCGATGTTGGCCGGGTTCTCGAACTGCTGCGGCATCCAGGCGCCGGGGTTGGCGGCGACCAGCTCCTCGGCGCGCGCGATCGAGCCTTTCATGCCTTTCTCGCGCGGCGTGAGCTCGAAGCTCGCGCCGTAGGCCAGCATCAGGCGGCGGCGCTCGATGCTCATGCTGTCGGGCATCACCAGCACCAGCTTGTAGCCTTTGACGGCGGCCACCATCGCCAGCCCGACGCCGGTGTTGCCCGAGGTCGGCTCGACGATGGTGCCGCCCGGACGCAGCGCGCCGCTGCGCTCGGCGTCCTCGACCATCGCCAGCGCGATGCGGTCTTTGATCGAGCCGCCGGGGTTGCTGCGTTCGGACTTGATCCAGACCTCGTGCGTGGCACCAAACAGGCGCTGGATGCGGATATGGGGTGTGTTGCCGATGGTGGCCAGGACGTTGTCAGCGCGCATGGTGGGCTCCGGGGATAATCAAGCTGTGAAGCAGGCCAGACCGCCGCTGGTGCAAGCGTCGAAAGACGGCACTGGAGGAAGGTCCGGACTGCACAGGGCAGCGTAGCAGCTAACGGCTGTCCACCGCGAGGTGAGGATCAGAGCAACAGAGACGAGTCAGAGCAGGGCTCCCGCCGAGGGTGTTCTGTCCGTCGCCGGCGCAAGCCGGCGGTCCGAGCGGCTTGCCGCGAGGGCCCGGGCGCAAGCCCGGAGCGGACAGCCACCCAAAGCGGGGCAAAGCCCCGCTTTGGGTGAAACGGGCAATCTCTACGCGCAGCAACACCAAATAGGCCGGCATTGATGTGGCTCCGCGGAGCCGGCGGGTAGGTGGCACCGAGCCGGGCGAGCGATCCCCGGCCCAGAGGAATGGCGGTCACGCCGGCGTCTCGCAAGAGCGCCGGTGCACAGAATCCGGCCTATCGGCTTGCTTCACACTTTTTCAGGCCGGCACGACGAGCGCGTGGCGGACGCGCCAGCGCAAGCCGCTGCCCGCAAGCGCCGGTTCGAGCGCCATCGCCAGCGCCGGCCGGTCTTCGGCGGCGACGTGGCGCCAGAGGAAGTCGCCTGCGTTGCCGGGGTCGCCGGCGATGAACAGCTGCGAGGTCAGTTCGCCGAAGCTGGCATGGCGCAGCTTGACGTGGATGTGCGGCGTGCGCCCGGGGTAGGGCACGGGCTTGATGGTGCGAAAGCGCAGGCTGCCCTGGCGGTCGCTGCGCGCCGCGCCAAAGCCCTGGAAACCGTCGTCGAAGCGCCCGGGCTGCTGGCTGACACCGGGGTGGCGGTAGGCGGCGAGCGCGTCGCACTGCCAGATCTCGACCTCGGCGCCGTCGATGACGCGGTTGCGCGTGTCGACGACCACCGCTTCCAGCCCCAGGTGCTCACCACGCGCGTGCAGCACGCGGCCGTCGCGCTCGACGCGGCTGAGGTCGGCGTCCCAGTCGGCCCAGCGCTCGCGCCAGGCGCGCGGCGGGTAGAACGGGCCGTCGGTCATCGGCGCCAGCATGCGGCGCGAACTGGCCAGCGCCGGTGCGGCCACGAGCGCGGCGGCGGCCGCGAGCAACTGTCTGCGGTGCGTATTCATGGGTCGATTGAAACACCGGCGGCGATGCCCGACTAGACTGCAGGGCCGCGCCCGCCCGATGAATCCCGAAGCTTCCCTCCTCTGGCGCCGCCCGCGCTGGCAACTCGCCTTCCTGCTCGCCTGCATGGGCATGCTGGGGCCGTTCGCCATCGACACCTACCTGCCGGCCTTCGACGGCATTGCGCGCGCCGTCGGCGCCACGCCGGTGCAGATGCAGCAGACCTTGTCGAGCTACCTGCTCGGCTTTGCGGTGATGAACCTGTTCCACGGCGCGCTGTCGGACAGCCTGGGCCGCCGGCCCGTGGTGCTGACCGGCGTGGCCGTGTTCACGCTGGCCTCGGTGGGCTGCGCGCTGTCGGACTCGATCACCTCGCTGGTCTTCTTCCGCGCGCTGCAAGGCTTGTCGGCCGGCGCCGGCATGGTGGTGGCGCGCGCCATCATCCGCGACATGTTCCCGCCGGTCGACGCCCAGCGCGTGATGTCGCAGGTGACGATCTACTTCGGCATCGCGCCGGCGGTGGCGCCGCTGATCGGCGGCCTGCTGTTCGTGCACGCCGACTGGCATTCGATCTTCTGGCTGCTGGCCGCGCTCGGCCTGCTGCTGTGGCTGGCGGTTTGGCGCGCGCTGCCGGAGACGCTGCACCGCAGCCAGGTCCAGCCCTTCGAGGTCCGGCACCTGCTCCGCGGCTACTGGCAGATGGCGCGCGACCGCCGCTTCTTGATGCTGGTGCTGGCCAGCGGCGTGCCCTTCAACGGCATGTTCCTCTACGTGCTGGCGGCGCCGGTGTTCCTGGGTCAACACCTGCAGCTCGGGCCGACCCAGTTCTACTGGTTCTTCCTCCTCACCATCGGCGGCATCATGGCCGGTGCCTGGTTGTCGGGGCGGCTGGCCGGGCGCATCAAGCCAAGCCACCAGGTGCGTCACGGCCTGCTCATCATGCTGGTGGTGTCGCTGCTCAACGTGGCGCTGAACGGGATGTTCGAGCCCCATGCCAGCTGGGCCATGCTGCCGGTGGCGGTGTTCGCCTTCGGCTGGGCGCTGATGGTGCCGGTGGTGACGCTGATGGTGCTCGACCGCGTGCCCGAGCGGCGCGGCATGGCTTCGTCGGTGCAGGCCTGCATCGGCAGCCTGGCCAACGCCGCCGTGGCCGGGGTGGTGGCGCCGCTGGTGATGCACTCGACGCTGGCGCTGGCGCTGACCTCGCTGGCGATGCTGGCGGTGGGCTTGCTGGCCTGGGTGTGGGTCAAGCCCAGGCTCTGAAACGCTCAAGTCGCGGCGGCAAGTGCCGATATCGAGGCTGGAGTGCCGTCGATGAAAACCTGCCAGAACCCCGTCTTTTCCCTCTTGCTGCTGGCCGCCTTGAGCGCTGGTGCTGCCAGCGCCAGCGAGCCTGCGCCAGTGACCAAGGCCGGCAAGGCCGCCCGACCGGCCAAGGCGGCGCCGGCTGCGCCGCCGCTGCCAGCGGCGGCACCGGCCGCGGCCGGCGACAGCCTGGACCGTTTGCGTGAGCGCTTGGCCGAGCGCCTGGGGGCGATGCCGGTGGCCGAATCGGCCAACCCCAACCTCGTGCGTGCGGTGTCGCGCAGCGACGCCGGGCCGCTGCCCGGGCCGGGGCTGCTGAAGCCAGCCGCCAAGTCGGCACCGGCTTCCAAGCCCAAGCCCAAGGCGGACGCCGGCACGGCGCACTGGGCTTACAGCGGCGAGGTCGGCCCGCAGGCCTGGGGCGGCCTGCGCCCTGACTTCGCCAAGTGCGGCAACGGCAGCCGGCAAAGCCCGATCGACATTCGCGCCGGCATTGCCGTCGAGTTGCAGTCGGTGCTGTTCGACTACCGCGCCAGCGCGTTCCGTGTCATCGACAACGGCCACACGGTGCAGGTCAACCTGGCCAGCGGCAACGCCGTCGACCTCGGCGGGCGCCGCTACGAACTGCAGCAGTTCCACTTCCACCGGCCCTCCGAGGAACGCGTCGACGGCCGCCAGTTCGACATGAGCGTGCACCTTGTCCACAAAGACGGCGAAGGCCGGCTGCTGGTGGTGGCGGTGCTGATCGACCGTGGCAGCGTGCAGCCGCTGGTGCAGGCGGTGTGGAACAACCTGCCGCTGGAAAAACATGTCGAGGCGCCGGCGCAGGGTGCGATCGACCTCAACCACCTGCTGCCGCCCGACCGCGGCTACTACACCTACATGGGTTCGCTGACCACGCCGCCTTGCAGCGAAGGCGTGCAATGGGTGGTGATGCGCCAACCGGTGACGGCGTCGGCCGAGCAGATGGAAATCTTCTCGCGTCTGTACCCGATGAACGCGCGGCCGGTGCAGCAAGCCGGCGGGCGCTTGATCAAGCAGTCGAACTGAGCGCCTACGCCGGCGGCCGGCGCCCGCGTGTCGCCAGGTAGATGCTGGGCAGGATGAGGGCGGCGCCGACGCCGTGAAACCACTGCGGCGGCTCGCCCAGCAACGCCCAGGCGGTGCCGGCGGCGTAGACCGGGCCCAGGTAGAGCACCAGGCCGGCGCGCGCCGTGCCCAGCTCCTGCAGCATGAAGGCATAGGCGCGGTAAGACAGGAAACCCGGCAGCACCGCGGCCAGCACCACCAGCCCCAGCGCCTGCAGGCTGAAGGGCGGCAAATCCGTCAGCAGCGCTTCGGCGAGCGTGAATGGCAGCAGCACGACGACGCCGCCCATCGTGATCGCCGCCAGCCGGGCGCTGGCGCCCAGCGCCGACGGCCAGCGCTGCTGCAGCACGGTGTAGGCGACCCAGGACGCCATCGCCAGCAGGATCCAGCCGTCGCCGGCCGTGAAGCGCACCGACAGCAGGTTGGCGGCGTCGCCTTTGGCGATGACGAAGACCACGCCGCCGAAGGCCAGCAACATGCCCACGCGCTGCACCCGGGTCACTGTCTCGTGCAGCAGGCGGGCACCGAAGAAGGCGATGGCCACTGGCGCGGCGGCGTAGATCAGGCCGATGTTGACCGCGCTCGTGGTCTGCGCGCCCAGGTAGACGATGGCGCCGCAAATCCACATGCCCAGCGCGCCCAGCACCAGCATCTGCTGCCATTCGCGCCGCCAGTGCGGCCGCGCTGCCACCAGCCCCGACCAGGCAAAGGGCAGCATCAGCAGCAGCGCCAGCCCCCAGCGGCCCAGCGCCAGCATGTGCGGGGCGATGACGCCGTTCGCAGCGCGCGCGATGATGTAGTTGGACGACCACATCAGCGGCGTCAGCCACATCAAGAAGAGGGCGAAACGGTGGCGGCGCAGTGCGGCGGCAGCAGGGGTGTCGGTTTGCATGAGGGCCCGACGGTATCTGAACGGCGGCCGGCGGCCGCTGGTTCAGCGCCCGGCGCCCGAAACCTCGCCCAGCACGCGCGCCAGGGTGTCGACGACGAGCGCCTGCTCGGCGGGCGTCAGCTTGCCATGGTGGGCCAGCGTGTCGCTGAGCCGGCGCCCGCTCGGCAGGCCGACCAGCACGCCACCGCGCAGTGTCAGCGAGGCGCGCGTGAATTCCGCCGCCGTGCCGTGGCAGGACGCGCATTTCTGGCTGTACAGCGGCGCTGTCGTGACCTGCGCCGCGAGCATCGCGCTCACCGGCGCGACCAGCGCGTCGTTCAAGTAGTGCTGGCGCAGGAAACGTTCCAGGTCCTTGCGATGGTGGCTGCCCTGGAGCTGGCCGGCGTCGACCCGCAGCGAGCGGCGCGCGAACTCACCGGCATGGCCGTGGCACTGAAAGCAGCGCTGATCCCAGTAGGCATGGAGGTCGATGCCGGCTGCTGGCGCCGGCGCCGCCCAGGCCAGTCCGGTGCACAGCAGGAACAGCAGCTTGATGATCGGGTTCATAGGGCGCCACTGTGCCGCGCATGCAGCCGGCCACGCTTGATCTTGCGCAGGCTTGACGGCGCCCGCCCAGGGCTTGCCTGCGGTAGGCTGCAGCCTTGCCCGTGCGCGGGCGCTGCTCTGGCGGAGGCTTGCAGACATGGCCTGGAACCCCACGCAGGCGCTGTCCCGGCGCCGTTTCCTGCTCGGCCTGCCGGGGCTGGCCACCGGGCTGGCGACCGGGCTGACAACCGGGCTGGCCACGGCCGCCGCCGGCCTGGCGACGCGGCCGATTCCGTCCACCGGCGAGCTGTTGCCGCGGGTCGGCCTGGGCAGTTGGATCACCTTCAACGTCGGCAACGACCCGCCCGCGCGCGCGGCCTGCGCCGAGGTGATGCGCGCCTTCTTCGACGGCGGCGGGCGGATGATCGACTCGTCGCCGATGTACGGCTCGTCGCAGTCGGTCATCGGCGACGCGCTGGCGCGCATCGGCCGCGCCGGCGCGGTGTTCGCGGCCGACAAGGTCTGGACCGGTTCGGGCGCGGCCGGGCCGGCGCAGATCGAGGCCACGCGCGGGCTTTGGCAGCTGCCGCGGCTGGACTTGCTGCAGGTGCACAACCTGCTCGGCGGGGAGGCGCACCTGCCGGCGCAGCAGGCGATGAAAGCGGCCGGCCGGCTGCGCTACGTCGGCATCACCACCTCGGAAGGCCGGCGCCACGGCGAGATCGAACGCATCCTGCGCAGCCAGCCGCTCGACTTCGTCCAGCTCAGCTACAACCTGCTCGACCGCGAGGCCGAACAGCGCCT
>JAUYAJ010000362.1 GCA_030693565.1 Rubrivivax sp. | reverse complement strand
GCCGCCGCGGCCGCCACCGCGGCGCAGCCGGGGGCGCGCAACAACCCTTTGTCGGCAGCACTGAACGGCATTGGCAGCGCCCTGGGCGCGCTCGGCGCGGTCAACGGGCTGGGCTTGTCGCTGAACGCCGAAGTCACGCTGGCACTCGACGGCGAAAGCCTGGCCCAGCTGGCGCAGCGCTCGGGCATCGACCCGGCGGCCTGGCGCGCACTGGCGGGCGGCATTGCCAACCCGCTCAGCCTGGGCGCTGGCGTCGAAATCAACCTCGGCGGCGCCGCGGGCATCGCGCTCGGTCTGGGCACGAGCAGCGGCGTGCAAGTCGGCGCCGGTGGCGGCACGACGGCGCGCGTCGGCCTGGCCGCACCGGGCGCCACCGGCAGCGCCGGCGCGGCGTTGCAGCAGGGTTATGCCTTGTCCGGCGCCGGTGGCGTCGGCGCCGCGCTGGAAACCGTGAAAGCCGACCTCGGCGTGCAAGGCGCCCAGCAAGCGCGCCAGGCTTTCATCGGCGCCGGCGGCGTGGCAGGCGCCGCGCTCGATCCGCTGAGCGCAGCGGCCAGCAGCGTTGGCAGCCGCAACCAAGTGTTCTCTTTGCGCGCCGACCCCCGCGCCACCAGCTTCGGCAGCGGCGTGCCGCTGCGCGACCGCATCACCACCGCGCTCGACAGTCGCGCCAACCTGATGCTGGGCCAGGCACGCCTGGCCGGTGCCAGCGGCACCACGTCGCTGCCGCCCGCCACCACCGACCCCGGCGTGCCGGGCTGGATCGCCCTTCCCAGCGCGCCCACCGCGCTGGCGCCCCACGCCCGCGGCTGCGGCTGCCGTCGCTGCGGCGGCCACTGAAACCGGAGCACCCCCATGCCTTTGCACATCGGCGAGATCCAGACCGACATCCAGCTCATCGACGACGAACCCGGCGGCGCCGCGGCAGCGCCTGCACCCGTGTGGCAGCAGCTGGCCCAGCTGCGCGGCCTGTTCGACCACCTGCTCAGCGACAGCGCGCGCACCAGCGCCAGCGGCAACGAAGACTGAGAGGCTGTGAAGACATGAATCACGTCCGCGTAGGCCCCCAGAAAGGGCGCGATCAAGGCGCAAAGCGCAGACGGGTCCTGAGACCCGGCGAGCATTTGCAACGCCGAGTGGGCCCTTTCTGGGGGCCTACCCGAAGGGCCGGGGTGGCCAAGGGCACGATTCATGTCTTCACAGCCTCTGACCATGGGTGACGGCCCTGACCTCTACGGCTCCAGCGCCCCGGTGTTCACCGTGGACGGCGCGCGCCAGCCCGGGCTGGCACTGGACCTGCTGCGGCTGGAGGTCAGCGAAGACACCACCGGCATGAAGCGCCTGGCGGCGCGCTTCACCGCCTGGGGACCGGCGCCGGGCGGCAGTGACGAAGGCGAGCGCTACCTGGACGGCGCCATCCTGGACTTCGGCAAATCCTTCGAGGTCTCGATCGGACCGGCCAGCGCCGCGCGCACCATCTTCAAAGGTGCGATCAGCGCCATCGAGGCCGACTACCGCGAAGGTGCCGAGCCGCAGCTGCTGGTGTGCGCCGAAGACGCGCTGATGAAGCTGCGCTGGGCGCACCGCTGCAAGACCTACGAAGACAGCAGCGACGCCGACATCGTGCGCAGCATCGCCGGCGAACATGGGCTGCGCGCCGCCGCCGACGCACCCGGGCCGACCCACGCCGTCGTCCAGCAATGGAACCAGAGCGACCTGGCCTTTCTGCGCGAACGCGCCCGGCTGCTGCAGGCCGAGCTGTGGCTGGAGGACGAGACCCTGCACTTCAAGTCGCGCGGCCAGCGCCAGGCCACCGCGCTGACGCTGGTCAACGGCAACCAGCTCGTCAGCCTGCAGGCGCGCGCCGACCTGGCGCACCAGCGCAGCGAAATCCACATCGGCGGCTACGACGTCGCAGCGCGCGACGCCATTGACGCCAGCGCCAGCGCCGACGTCGTGCGCGGCGAAGCCGGCCGCGGCCGGCTCGGCGGCGACGTGCTGGGCCAGGCCTTTGCCGACTACTCCAGCCACCGGCTGCGCGAAGTGCCGCTGGCCGGCGACGCCGCCAGCGCCTGGGCCGAGGCCGAGATGCTGCGCCGGGCACGCGGCTTCGTGCGCGTCAAAGGCGTGACCAGCGGCTCGCCCGACATGGTGGTGGGCAGCAAGCTGACGCTGGAACGCGTGGCTGCGCCATTCAGCGGCGGCGACTACCACGTCACCCGGCTCAGCCACAGCTACGACCTGACCCATGGCCACCGCACCGCCTTCGAGGCCGAGCGGCCGAACCTGGGGCCTGCAGCATGACTGCCGCCGACGGCTTCGACGGCGGCACCGCGTCCAAGCGGCTGTTCGGCCTTTATCCGGCGCTGGTGCGCGACATCGTCGACCCGAAAAACCAGGGCCGAATCCAGGTCGGCTTCCCCTGGCTCGGCGACGCCGGCCGCGATGTCAATGCCTGGGCGCGGCTGGTCACGCTGTACGCTGACGACGACCAAGGCTGGGAGATCCTGCCGGCGGCGGGCACCGAGGTCGTGGTCGGCTTCGAGGCCGGTCAGATCGACCGCCCCTACATCGTCGGCGCGGTCTGGAACGGCCGCGAAGCCTTGCCCGAGGCGCCGCAAGCCGCCAACAACAAGCGCTTGCTGAAGACGCGCGCCGGCAGCCTGTTCGAGTTTGACGACGCCGACGGCGCGGCCAAGGTCACCTTGTCGATGCAAAGCGGCCACAAGCTGGTGCTCGACGACGGCGCGCAATCGGTCACGCTGAAGCATTCGAATGGCTGTGAGGTGGTGCTCAACGCGGCCGGCCAGGTCAAGGTAACGGCCAACAGCACGGTCGAGGTAAACGCCAGCGCGGTCAACATTCATGCGCCGATGGTCAAGTGCGACGGCATCGTCCAGTGCAGCACGCTGATCACGCAGTCGGTGGTTTCGCCGTCGTACACACCCGGCGCGGGGAATGTCTGGTGAGCGCCTGCCACCCCCACCCCAGGACCACCACCGCGCCGTGGTACGAATGGCCGCGCGCCGGCGTGCCGGCCTCGGGCCGCGGCAGCCGCCCGCTGATCCAGAAGTTCGCCAGCGACGACTACATCAACGAGTTCCTGCGCGACCCGCAGCGCTCGCTGCAGTTCGACGCCGACCTCGACCAGGTCTACACGGTGCAGTTCGTGCAGGCCAGCCCGGGCCAGTTCGCCGGCAAGATCGCCGCGCTGTTCCCGGCCAAGGACGCCAAGGGCACACCACTGAATAAGGGCGAACTGGCCAAGGACCTGAGCAAGAGTCGGCTCGTCGGCACCGGGCTGCGCAAGCTCTACCTGCCCAGCCACGGCCGCCACTACCTCGTCGTTTGCGAACTGCACTGCGATGTGCCGGGCTTCGCGCCGCCGGCGCGCGACACGCTGTGCCAGGCCGGCTTCGTGGTGCGCCGCAGCCGGCTCGAATACAGCGCCAGCCAGCAGCCAGCAGCACTGGCCTTGCTGCGCGAAGTCGTGGCTGCACAGGCGCTGCTGGCCGACCTTGAAGGCAGCGCGCCGCTGCGTCCCAAGCTCGCCCAGGCGCGCGCATCGCGGCTGGCGCGGCTGCAGCGCCAAGGCGTTCTCGATGGCCAGCGCGCCCAGGCCGAGGCCAGGCTGGTGGCGGCCCGCCAGGCGCTCGAAGACTGGCAGGTCGCGCAAGGCGTGCGGCCGTTCAAGGAAGGCTGGCTGCCCACGGCCAGCAGCGGCGTCGGCGCATGGCGCGAACTGCTGGACGAAGAGCCGCAGACGCTGGAAGAAGCCTGGTACCCGCTCTACCCGCTGTTCGCCAACCCCAAGGACGCGGCGCACTCGGCGCACGGCCGCGCGCTGTACTACGGCGTGGTGCCGACCTCGGCTTTCGAGACAACCGCCAGCGGCGAGCCGCGCTACGACGACCGCAGCAGCTACGAGATGCGCTGCCTGTTCCGCCA
>JAUYAJ010000349.1 GCA_030693565.1 Rubrivivax sp. | reverse complement strand
GCCCGAGCCGGGTGGACACCGCGCCGCTGGCGGCCACGCCCTGGCCGAGCCAGCCGTCCTGCGGCCGCAGCCACACGGTGTAGCCGTAGGTCGACGCGTACTGCATCGCGCGCAGCAGCACCAGGTTGTCGCTGATCGCGGCGTCGACCTGCGAAAAACCGACGCAGCCGGCCTCGGTCAGCTCGGCCATCTCGGTCAGCGCCAGGCCTGCCAAGCCGCGCGTCAAGGCACCGAGCGGGAACAGCCGGCAGCGCGAGAGCTTGCGGGCGCGGAACTTGAGCATCTCCACCAGGCCCGGCTCGTCGAGCACCGGGTCGGTGTCGGGCGGGCAGACCAGGCTGGTGACGCCGCCGGCGGCAGCCGCGGCGAGTTCACTTTCGAGCATGCCTTCATGTTCCTGGCCGGGCTCGCGCAGCCGCGCCGCCAGGTCGACCAGCCCGGGCACGACGACCAGCCCGCTGGCGTCGATGCGGCGCTCCGCGTCGAAATCGGCCAGCCGCTTGCCGATGGCAACGACGCGGCCCGAAGCGATGGCGATGTCAGCCAGCTCGTCGCGGCCGCTGGCCGGGTCGATGACGCGACCACCGTGGATCAGGATCTTCATGGCGTGCAGGGCAGAGGATTGGCGGTCTTCATGTATTGCAGGGAGCGCAAATGGCGACCGAGCGGCGTAGCGAGCGGACCGAGCTTGCTTCGAGGAGCGCAGCCGTACGCCCGTACGGCGAGCACCGCAGGAGCGAGGTCGGTTCGCGCAGTAGCCGAGCGGTCGCCATTTCAGGCTTCGTTGCCGGCGATGATGGACATCACCGCCATCCGCACCGCGATCCCGAAGGTGACCTGCGGCAGGATCACGCTCTGGCCGCCGTCGGCCACCGCCGAGTCGATCTCGACGCCGCGGTTGATCGGCCCCGGGTGCATGACGATGGCGTCGGACTTGGCCAGCGCCAGCTTCTCGGGCGTCAGGCCAAAGCTCTTGTGGAACTCGCCGGCGCTGGGCAGCAGCGCGCCGCCCATGCGTTCGTTCTGCAGCCTGAGCATGATGATGACGTCGGCACCGCGCACGCCCTCGGCCATGTCGTGGCACACGCGCACGCCCATCGACGCCAGGTCACCCGGCACCAGCGTCTTCGGGCCGACGGCGCGGATGTCGGGCACGCCGAGCACGCTCAGCGCATGGATGTCCGAGCGGGCGACGCGCGAATGCACGATGTCGCCGACCACCGCCACCGACAGCTGGCTGAAGTCGGGCTTGTAGTGGCGAATCGTGTAGACGTCGAGCAGGCCTTGGGTCGGATGGGCATGGCGGCCGTCGCCGGCGTTGACCACGTGCACATGGGGCGCGCAGTGCTGGGCGATCAGGTAGGGCGCGCCGCTTTCGCTGTGGCGAACGACGAACATGTCGGCCTGCATCGCCGACAGGTTGGCGATGGTGTCGAGCAGGCTCTCGCCCTTGGCCGTCGACGACTTGGCGATGTCCAGGTTGATGACGTCGGCGCTGAGCCGCTTGGCCGCGATCTCGAAGGTGGTGCGGGTGCGCGTGCTGTTCTCGAAGAACAGGTTGAAGACGCTCTTGCCGCGCAGCAGCGGCACTTTCTTGACGTCGCGGTCGTTGACGCTGAGAAAGGTGCCGGCGGTGTCGAGGATGTGGGTCAGCACCGGCCGCGGCAGGCCTTCGATCGACAGCAGGTGGATCAGCTCGCCGTGGCTGTTGAGCTGCGGGTTGCGGCGCGAGAGCATCAGGTCGCCTCCTGGACGACGAAGTTGAGCAAGCCGCCGCTGTTGCGCGCCAGCGCGATCTTCTGCGCCGCCGGCAGCTGGATGCGGGTGGCGGCGAAGGCGGCGTCGATCGGCAGTTCGCGCCCGCCGCGGTCGACCAGCACCGCCAGCGTCACACTGGCCGGGCGGCCGAAGTCGTAGAGCTCGTTGACGACGGCGCGCACCGTGCGGCCGGTGTAGAGCACGTCGTCGATGAGCAGGATGTGGCTGCCGTCGATGGCGAAGGGCAGCTGCGTCGGGTCGGTGCCGGCGGCCAGGCCGCGCGAGCCAAAGTCGTCGCGGTGCAAGGTGCTGGAGATGACGCCGGGCGGGCCTGCCAGGCCCAGGTCGCGCTGCAAGCGCTCGGCCAGCCAGGCGCCGCCCGACCAGATGCCCACCAGCACGCTGCCCGGTCGCAGCAAGTTGCGCACCCCGGTGCGAAGTTCGGCATAAAGCGCTTCGGCGTCAAGCTGCAGCATCATCGGCAAGGGTACGCAGGTATTGGTCGAGGATCAGCGCCGCGGCGGCGGCATCGGCATCGGCGGCGCCCGCCGCCAAGGCCTCGGTGGTGGTGTAGCGCTCGTCGACCTCGTGCACCGGCAGCCGCAGCCGGCCGTGCAGTTGGCGCGCGAAGCGGCGGGCGCGCAGCGTATTGTCGTGGGCAGCGCCGTCGGGGTGGAAGGGCACGCCGACCACCAGCGCGTCGGGCTGCCATTCGGCAACCAGGCGGGCGATGGCGGCAAAGCGCGCGTCGCCTGTTTCGGCCAGCGTCTTCAGCGGCCGGCCATGGCCGAGCACGGTGTTGCCGCTGGCCACGCCGACGCGGCGGGTGCCGAAATCGAAGGCCAGGAACGACGCCTCCCGGCCGGCCAGCGCCGTCATGCCGGCGCCAGCGGCCGCTCACGCATGGCCGGCTTCCTGCGACAGCATGCGCGGGTCGATGCCGAGCAAGCCCAGCGCGCGGTCGTAGCGCTGCTCGATCGGGGTGTCGAAGATCACCGCCGGGTCGGCGCTGACGGTCAGCCAGCCATTGCGGCCGAGTTCGTCTTCAAGCTGGCCGGCCTGCCAGCCGCTGTAGCCGAGCGTGATCAGCACGCGCTTGGGCCCGGTGCCGTGCGACAGCGCTTCGAGCACGTCCTTGCTGGTCGTCATGTCCAGGCCGCCGGGCACCGACATCGTCGAGCTGTAGCCGACGCCGTCGCCAATGAGCTTCTCGTGCAGCACGAAGCCGCGTTCGGTCTGCACCGGGCCGCCGAAATAGACCGGCTGCTCGGCCAGTTCCTCAAGGTCGAGCGCCAGTTCGACCTTTTCGAACAGGCTGCGCAGCTTGATGTCGATCGGCTTGTTGATCACCAGCCCGAGCGCACCGTTCTCGGTGTGCTCGCACAAATAGACCACGCTGCCGGCGAACATGTCGTCGGCCATGCCCGGCATGGCAATCAGGAACTGGTTGGTCAGGTCGATGCGGGCGGATTCAGCCATGCACGCATTTTATTCCGGCGGCACACTCCAGGGGTGAACAAACCCTTTGACCGTGCTCTGGTCTGGCTGCGCCGCGACTTGCGCACCGACGACAACGCCGCCCTGTACCACGCGCTGCGCCAGGCGCGCCAGGTCTGGTGCGGCTTTATCTTCGACCGCGCTTTGCTGGCGCCGTTGGCGCGCGACGACCGCCGGGTCGAATTCATCCGCGACAGCCTGGTCGGTGTGGACGCCGAACTGCGCGCGCTGGCGGCCTCGCACGGCGTCGCCGGCGCCGGGCTGCTGGTGCGCCATGGCGACGCGCCGGCGCAGGTCGAGCAGCTGGCGCGCACGC
>JAUYAJ010000343.1 GCA_030693565.1 Rubrivivax sp. | reverse complement strand
ATCTTGCCCAGCATCTCGTCGCTGAGCGGGTAATAGGGAATCGTCACCAGCCGGCCCAGCAGCGCCGGCGGGAAGACCTTGAGCAGCGGCTCGCGCAGCGACTTGGCCATGCCTTCGGCGTCAGGCATCAGGTCGGGGTCTTTGCACAGGCTGGCGATGAGGTCGGTGCCGGCGTTGGTGGTGAGCAGGATGATGGTGTTCTTGAAGTCGATGAAGCGCCCTTCGCCGTCTTCCATGTAGCCCTTGTCGAAGACCTGGAAGAACATCTCGTGCACGTCGCTGTGCGCCTTCTCGACTTCGTCGAGCAACACCACGCTGTAAGGCTTGCGGCGCACCGCTTCGGTCAGCACGCCACCCTCGCCATAGCCCACATAACCCGGCGGCGCGCCTTTGAGCGTGCTCACCGTGTGCGCCTCCTGGTACTCGCTCATGTTGACGGTGATGAGGTTCTGCTCGCCGCCGTACAGCGCCTCGGCCAGCGCCAGCGCGGTTTCGGTCTTGCCGACGCCCGAGGTCCCAGCCAGCATGAAGACGCCGATCGGCTTGCTCGGGTTGTCCAGGCCGGCGCGGCTGGTCTGGATGCGCTTGGCGATCATCGCCATCGCATGATCCTGGCCAATGACGCGCTGGCCCAGGCTTTCGGCCACCTTGAGGATGGTCTCGATCTCGTTGCGCGCCATGCGGCCGACCGGGATGCCGGTCCAGTCGCCGACCACCGCCGCCACCGCCTGGTAGTCGACCGTCGGCAGGATCAGCGGGGTCTCGCCCTGCAGCGTGGCCAGCTTGTCCTGCACCAGCTTGAGCTGGGCCAGCTGCGCCAGCCGTTCGGCCTCGCGGTCGCCGTCGGTCAGGCCCTCGGCCGCCGCGGCGCTGTCGGCGTCGGCCTCGAGCTTGCTGCCCGTGCCTTCCACCGGACGGATGCCGGCGCGCAGCTTGGCGCGCAGGTCCAGCAGTTCGTCGACCAGTGCCTTCTCTTCGGCCCAGCGCGCGTCGAGCGCGGCTAGGCGCGCGCGCTCGGTGCCGAGCATCTCGGTGGCTTCTTCCTCGCGCTTGCCAATGTCGATGCCGATCGCACGTTCGCGGCCAATGATGCCGAGCTCGGTCTCCAGCGCCTCGATGCGCTTGCGGCAGTCGTCCACTTCGGCCGGCGTGGCGTGCAGGCTGACCGCAACGCGGGCGCAGGCGGTGTCGAGCAGGCTGACGCTCTTGTCGGGCAACTGGCGCGCCGGGATGTAGCGGTGGCTCAGCCGCACCGCAGCTTCCAGCGCTTCGTCAAGGATCTGCACCTTGTGGTGCTTTTCCATCGTGCTGGCCACACCGCGCATCATCAAGATGGCCTTGGCCTCGTCGGGCTCGTCGACCTGCACGGTCTGGAAGCGCCTTGTGAGCGCCGGGTCTTTCTCGATGTGCTTCTTGTATTCGGCAAAGGTGGTCGCACCCACGGTGCGCAGCGTGCCGCGCGCCAGCGCCGGCTTGAGCAGGTTGGCCGCGTCGCCGGTGCCGGCGGCGCCGCCGGCGCCCACCAGCGTGTGCGTCTCGTCGATGAACAGGATGATCGGCTTGGCGCTGGCCTGCACCTCGTCGATCACCGAGCGCAGCCGCTGCTCGAACTCGCCCTTCATGCTGGCGCCGGCCTGCAGCAGGCCGACGTCGAGCGAACGCAGTTCAACGTCTTTCAAGCTCGGCGGCACGTCGCCGCGCGCAATGCGCTGGGCGAATCCTTCGACCACGGCGGTCTTGCCGACCCCGGCCTCGCCGACCAGGATGGGGTTGTTCTGGCGCCGGCGCATCAGGATGTCGACGACCTGGCGGATCTCGTCGTCACGGCCGACGATGGGATCCATCTTGCCGCTGCGCGCCTGTTCGGTGAGGTCGACGGTGAACTTCTTCAGCGCTTCCTGCTTGCCCATCGCGGCCGGGGCGATGGCGCCGCTGGCTTCGCCCGGGGTGGCGCCGCCGGCCATGGCCGAGCCGTCGCTGGCGCTCTGGCCGTCTTCGGGCGAGCCGGCGATGATCTTGGGCAAGGCGTCGGTCAGCTCGTCGAGCTTGATCTTCTCGAACTGGCGGCTGATCGCCAGCAGCGCGTTGCGCAGGTTCTTGGTCTTGAGCATGCCCACCAGCACATAGCCCGAGCGCACCGTGCTGTCGCCGTAGAGCAAGGTGCCGTAGACCCAGCCGCGCTCGATGGCGTCGGAGATGTTCTCGGCGATGTCCGAGATGCTGGTGGCGCCGCGCGGCAGCCGGTCCAGCGCCGTCGTCATGTCCTTGGCCAGCGCCGAGGCGTCGAGGCCGGCGTGCTTGATGATCCGGTGCCAGTCGCTGTCCTGGCTTTGCATGATCTGCGCCAGCCAATGCTCAAGCTCCACATAGGGGTTGCCACGCAGCTTGCAGAACACGGTGGCGCCCTCGACGGCTTTGTAAGCCCAGGGGTTGAGCTTGCCGAACAGAGTGACGCGGTTGATCTCCGCCATGACGCTTCCTTTCAGTGCTTCGGTTTCGAGGGTGATGCCGGAGCCCCGGGCTGGCGCACAGGCCGTCCCGGGACCAGGTTCAATGCGGCAGGCTTGCCGTCGCGCGGCCGGCCCAGCCAGGTCGTCCAGCCCAGGCGGCCGTAGCGGCCCGGGCGGCAGGCCGGCACTTGCTCGGGCTCGAGTTCGAGCCGCAAGTCCCAGCCGAATTCGAGGCCGACGTACTGGGCGGCCAGGGCCTCGACCGCCGGCAGCGTGTCGCCGACCGGCAGCAAGGCTTCGAAGGCCGGCAGCGACAAGGGGCCGATGTGGACGCGGAAGTGATGCTGGCGGTCGAACATCGCGCGCCCGAGCACGGCGCTGACACCGACCTGCGAGGTCGACAGCCGGCGCGACGCCGCGCGCCGGCCAATGCGCGTGCGCTCGGCCTCGGGCAGCCGCATCCAGCGGCCGACGAACTGCTCGACACGAACGTCAATGGCGAGAAAGCCAGACAACAGGTGCGCCAGTCCGTCGGCGTTGCGGACCTGGCGCGACAGCAAACCTGCAAAGGCCAGCCGCGCGTGGGTGGGCGCAGCGTCGCGGTGCAGCCATTCCTTGCCGCCGGCACCAAGCAGCGAGCCGACAAAGTCGGCGAAGCGGTCTTCGCCCGGGCGGTCGAAGCTGGCCGCTGGCTGCGCCTGCGCCCAGGCGCGGTAGAACAGCAGCAGCAGCCGGTGATGGAACATGTCGGCGAAACGGCCAAAGGTCTCGTCGCCCTTGTGCATGCGGCGCTCGCGCGCATACGCCGTCATGTGCAAGGGCAAGGGCCCGTTGGGACCGAAGAGGCCGAAGAAACGAACCTCGATGCGCGGCTTGCCGCTGCGGTCGTCGAGGTCGACCGCGGCCAGGCTGGAGCCGGCAAAAGACAGTTCGGCCGCCTGCCCCAGCCGTACCGGTTCGTCGCCGGGTCGGCGCGCGGTGCCCAGGCGCGGCTTGTCGGGGAACTGGCTCTCGACCAGCCGCAGCGCATGGAAGAAGTCGTAGTGATGCGGCGCGCGCGCCATCGCCGCCAGCGGGCTTTCGGCCGACGTCGGCTCAGGCGTCAGATGATCGGCCGGGTCCCGCATCGCGGCCTCCCGTTGAGGATGTCGCCGCGGCCATGCGAGTGCACACGCGCCTGCGTGAAGCCGTTCATCGAGACATGGCGGGCGATGAAACGCTCGAGCACGCAGCCGAGCAGAAAGGCGCTGGCGCCTTCGAAGGACAAGTCGTCGATCTCGATGCCAACCTCGACGCCACGGCCGAAGGTGATGGGCCCGGCCATCGGCAGGCGCCGCACCACGGGGCGCATCTGCACCGAGCGCAAGCCGTCGACCTGGCGCTGAGCGCCGGCGTCACCGGTGGGCGCGTACAGGTGGAGGATGGCGCGCAGCGCCGCAGCGCCCTGTTCGGCGTCGGTATCGAGCAGCGACAAGTGGTTGAGCGACAACTGGTTGATCAGCTTCCAGGCCAGATTGCCTTCGCGCAGCGCCGACATCGGCCGCGACGGCCCCTTGATGACGCCGATGTGCTTGACCGGCGCCGTCTGCGCCAGCTCCATGTCGCCCTTGGCGCCGCCCACCGGCATCAGCAGCGGCAGATCGCGGTTGGTGCACAGCGCGCGCACGCCGACCTGGCGCAGCTCTTTCGGGTAAGGCGCCTCCTTGGCGTCCACCAGCGACAGATAGACCTCGCTGCCCAGGTAAGACGATCGTGGCCCGTCGCGCTGCTGCAGCTGCGACAGCAGCCGCGGCTCGCGCTGCACCGAGTAGAAGGCGTTGTGGTGCCTGTCCTCGGTGTGGAAGGCGTTGTAGAACGGCAGGAAGCGGTATTCGGCGTTGACGCCGACGCCATAACCCAGCACCTCGCCGACGGTGTGGATCTCGAAGTCCATCGGCCGCGTGCGGTCGGGCACGACATGGAAGTCACTGCTGTCGGCGCTGACGTGGATGCGGTCGCAGCGCTTGTCCAGCAGGTTGATCGCCGGCACGCAGTTCAGCGCCATGCAGCTGACGTCCACGGCCTGCAGCAAAGCCGCATCGGCACGCGAAAAGAGAATGACGATGTCGACTTCGTTGGCAGGGTGCGCCCGCAGTGCGTCGCCGATGCTGGTGAGGTCGAAGAACAGGAAACGCTGCGGAAAAGCGAAGTACTCCTGCAGCAGGCGGTAGCCCTCGAAGCCGTGCAGCGTTTGCGGCAGCAAGGCCTCGCCGTCGTCGAAACCCACCGGCTCGACGCAGTCACCGTCGAGCGCCTCGTGCCAGGCCGCCGGCCTGCGTGTGGGCAGCACCAGCACACCGAGCGCGTGGCCGCACACCAGTTCGTGCAGGCGAAAGGCGATGTCGTCGACACCGGTGCAGTGCAAGCGCAGGTCCTGCAGCTTGATCTGCGAGAAGTCCACACCAGCCGTCGTGCGCAGGCGCATCCGCAGCCCGGCGCGGTACTTGCGCCACTCGGGCAAGGCCGCCATCGGCAGGTCGGCGGCATGGGTGAAGTACTCGACCTGGGTCAGCTCCAGCGGCCACATCGTCAGTTCGTGGGCGCTGCGGAACTCGCAGGCGGTGGCGCCCGCCTTGCCGGGCAAGCTGTTCATCACGCTGCCCCGCGGCAAGGTGACGCCATCGGCCAAAGCGGTGTCAGCCAGTTCGGGGGTCAGTTCGGCGATCAGCATCGACGGCGTCGGCGCCAGGAACTGCGGGTAGAGCATTTCCAGCAGTCGCTGGGTGAAGCGCGGAAACTCGGCGTCGATCTTGAGCTGGACACGCCCGGCCAGAAAGGCAAAGCCTTCGAGCAGGCGCTCGACATAGGGGTCGGTGACCTCCAGCCCCTCGATGCCCAGGCGGGCGGCGATCTTGGGGAACTGCTGGGCGAATTCGGCGCCCATCTCGCGCAGGTGGCGCAGTTCCTCGTTGTAATAGCGCAGCAGTCGCGGGTCCATGGTCCTGTGAGTGTCGTCAGCGGTCGATCTCTTGCACGGCAATGCGGCCGGTCTCGAGGTCGATGTTGGTCTGCA
>JAUYAJ010000337.1 GCA_030693565.1 Rubrivivax sp. | reverse complement strand
AACCCCAAGGTGGCGCTGTTCTTTCTGGCTTTCCTGCCCCAGTTCGTGCCGCTGGCCACGCAGCACAAGACGCTGTCCTTCCTGCTGCTGGGCGCCTGGTTCGTGGTTCAGAGCCTGCTTTTTCTGCTGGCTGTCGTGGCCGCGGCGGCAGCGCTGCGGCAGCGCCCGGCGCCGCCGCCAGCGCGGCGCTGGCTGGCCGGCCTGGGCGGGCTGCTGTTCATCGCGCTGGCGGCGCGGCTGGCGCTGGCGCGGCCGTGACGGCGGTCGCCAACCCGGCCGGCGCGCCACCCTTCGACAAGACACCCTGGAGATGAGACACGATGCTGCTCAGTGAAGACCACCTCGCCGTCCAGGACGCCGTGCGCAGCTATGTGCAGGCCGAGATCGCGCCGCATGCCGCGGCCTGGGACAAGTCGCACCAGTTCCCCAAGGCGCAGCTGGCCGGCCTGGCCGCGCTGGGCTGCTACGGCGTGGCCGTGCCCGCCGAGTGGGACGGCGCCGGGCTCGACTACCTGGCGCTGGCCATCATCCTCGAAGAGATCGCCGCCGGCGACGGCGCCACCAGCACCGTGGTCAGCGTCAACAACTGCCCGGTGTGCTCGATCCTGATGGCCTTTGGCAGCGACGACCAGAAGGCGCGCTTCCTCAAGCCGCTGGCGCGTGGCGAGATGCTGGGTGCCTTCTGCCTCACCGAGCCGCATGTGGGGTCGGAGGCCGGCGGCCTGAAGACGATGGCGCTGCGCGACGGCGACGACTATGTGCTCAGCGGCGTCAAGCAATTCATCACCAGCGGCCAGAACGGCGACGTCGCCATCGTGATGGCGGTCACCGACAAGGCGGCCGGCAAGAAAGGCATCAGCGCCTTCATCGTGCCCACCGACACCCCGGGCTACGAGGTCGCGCGCATCGAGGACAAGCTCGGCCAGCATGCCAGCGACACGGCGCAGATCCGTTTCGACAATTGCCGCGTGCCGGCCGCCAACCGCATCGGCGATGAAGGCCAGGGCCTGCGCATCGCGCTGGCCGGGCTGGAAGGCGGGCGCATCGGCATCGCCAGCCAGGCCGTGGGGATGGCGCGCGCGGCTTTCGAGGCGGCGCTGGTCTACAGCAAGGACAGGCAGAGCTTTGGCCAGCCGATCTTCCAGCACCAGGCGGTGCAGTTCAAGCTCGCCGACATGGCCACGCAGATCGAGGCCGCGCGCCAGCTGATCTGGCATGCGGCGAGCCTGAAGGACGCCGGCCGGCCCTGCCTGAAAGAAGCCGCAATGGCCAAGCTGTTTGCCAGCGAGATGGCCGAACGCGTCTGCTCCGACGCGATCCAGGTCCATGGCGGCTACGGTTACGTCAGCGACTTCCCGGTCGAGCGCATCTACCGCGACGTGCGCGTGTGCCAGATCTACGAAGGCACGTCGGAAGTGCAGAAGATCCTGATCGGGCGGGCGCTGGCATGACGCGCTGCGCCGTGCTCATCTTCGGCCTGGCGCTGCTGGCCGGCTGCAGCCCGCAGCAGTTGCTGCGCCAGGGCCAGTCCTGGCAGCAAACCGAGTGCCGGCGTTTGGCCGACCTGGCCGAGCAGCAGCGCTGCCTGCGCAGCAGCGCCGCCGGTTTCGAGGCCTACCAGGCCGAGGCGGCGAAGGCGCGCAAGCCCTGACCCTGGCGGGCGAAGCGCTGCCTTCAGCGCAGCGTCTGCGCTTTCAGCCGCGCGAGCTTGCTCGTGTACAGCGCCTGGTCGTCGCGCGTCAGGCTGTTGTCGCGCGCCCGTTCCAGGTGCTGACGCGCACGCACCGGGTTGCCCAGTTGCAGGTGGGCGACGGCGAGCCAGAAATTCGACTCGTGGTAATCGGGGTCGCGGTCGACTTCCTTTTGCAGCAGTTCGCGGGCGCGCTGCGGGTTGCCTTCGCGCAGCGCCTGCAAGCCCTGATCCAGCCAGGCGAACGGCGGCGTCGGCTGCAGCTGCTGCAGTTGCAGCGCCAGTTGGCCGGCCTCGTCGCTGCGACCTTGCTGCTTGAGCACGCCGATCAGGTTGCTCAAGGCGTTGACGTCGTCGCCGCGGCGCGCCAGCAGGCGGCGCAGCACCTGCTCGGCCGGCGCCAGATGGCCGCGGCGCTGGTAGACCACGGCCAGCGTGTTGTAGGCCGGCGCGAAGCCGCGGTCGGCCAGCACCGCGGCGCGTGCCCACCAGTAGGCGTCGTCGACTTCGCCTTGCACCAGCGCTTCGGCGGCGCGGTTGTTGAGGAACATCGAGCGCACGGTGGCGTCGCCCACCGCCTGGTAGCGCAGGCCGCGGCTGTCGCGCGGGGGCAGGAAGTCGATCGTCATCCAGTCGCTCGCGGTGCTGGCGGCGCTGGTGAAGGCGGAGACGCTTGGCAATCGCCCCAGCGCCAGGTTGATGTGGCCGAAGGCCAGCACGAGGTCGCCGCGGCGGCCGAAGGTCTCGTCAATGGTCACTTGCTGAAAGCGCACCTCGAGCCGCAGTTCGCGCGCGAAAGCCGCCGTCATGATGACCAGCGACAGGCAGTTGCCGGCGCGCGCATCGAAGGCCTGCGCGGCGCTGCGCGTCAGCGCCGAGTCGTACTCCAGCAGGTGGCGCCCGCCCGCGTACAAGGCGTCGATCAAGCCTTGCTGCGGGCCTTTGGCGCGCACCGCCGGCGCGATCTCGCTGGCCAGGTGCTGGCGCATCGCCGGGCTGAGCTCGAAGATGTGGTCGGCGCTGACTTCGACTTTGGGGGCGGCGAACAGGGCGTCGGCAAACAGCGGCGCCAAGGCCTCGCGCGGCGCCGTGCTGGCGCAGCCCGACACCAGCGCGCACAGCAGCAGGCGGATCCAGATCGACATCGCAGCCTCCAGGGCGGTTGTCCCTCCCGCTCCCTGTTCGTGGAGCCCAGCATACGCCGCTGACGCGCTCGGTGCGTGCCAGGCGCTACATTGCGGCCGACCATGAACATCGACCCCGAACCCCGCGCCGCGCTCGCCGAAGACCAGGCGCGCCGCGTGCTGATGGTCCAGGCCTTCGAGACCAGCGCGGCCGACGACGCCTTGTGGACCGCTGAAGACCGCGCCTGGGCGAGCCGGCTGGCGCGGCAGACCGCGGGCGCCGACGCCGCGCCGGCGCAGCTGTTGGCCGAGCGCGCCCGCCATGCCT
>JAUYAJ010000336.1 GCA_030693565.1 Rubrivivax sp. | reverse complement strand
ACGTGCTCGAAGCGCTGGGCCGCCTCGTGGCCACTGCGCCGGCCGCCCCCGGCGCCGCGCCGATGCCCAAGGCCAATGCCGACCTGCTGCGCAACTGGCGCAAACTCAACGACATCCTCATCGAACCCCAGCCCTACGAGGCCACGGTGCTGCCAGCCACCTTGGCGGTGCTGCAGCAGCCGCACAAGCTGTCGGCCAGCGCCGGCCGGCTGCGCGCCGGCGAGCGCATCCGCGTGATGGGCTTCACCCACGCGTTTGCAGCCTTCGACCACGGCGGCAAGCTCCGTTTCGTTGACCGCAGCCAGATCACCGCGCCATGAGCATCCACCACGCCGCGCTGGAATGGCAGCTGCTGCCCGCTGCAGGCGCCGGGTTGCTGGCGATCGACGGTGAGCTGCTCGCGCTGGCCACACTCGACCGGTTGCAGGTCTGGCAGGGCGACAGCGCCTGGCCGGCCGTGGCCAGCGCCAGCCGCCAGCCCGGTTGGCCGCGCATCACGCCCAGCCATGTCTGCTGGGGCAACAGCCGCATCGAACGCCACCGCGTCGGCGCCGGCGCGCAGCGCATCGACATCGGCGCCGGCCTGCCCGACTCCACGCCCGGCGCCTGGGTGCCACGCGCCTTCGCCTGGAACCCGGCCGGCGACATGCTGCTGGTCAGCGTGTTGCTGACCGGCCCGCAGCCCCACGCGCGCAGCCTGCTGCTCGGTGCAGGCGGCCAGGTGCTTGCCGCGCTGGCCGATGGCCAGGCGGTCGCCGACAGCGCCGGCCTGGGCGAACGCCTGGCCATCCTCGGCCACGCCCGCGCCAGCGTGCACGACTGGCAAGGCCGGCTGCTGCAGCGGCTGGACAACCCGACGCCGGCGCTGCGCCTGGATCTCAGCGCCGGCGACGCGCGCTTGCTGATCGTCGAATACGGCCGCCTGACGCTGATCGGCTGCGCCGACTGGCAGCTGTTGGCGCGCTGGAGCGGCCGCTGGATCGACGCCGCGCTGGACGCCGACGGCGAGCGCGTCTGGGCCGTCGACACCGACGGCCGTCTGGCCGCACTCGACCCCGCACAGCCTGACGCAGCGCCGCAATTGATCGACACCCTGGCACCGGTTCAAGGGCTGGCTGTTGGCGTTGGCGTTGGCGTTGGCGTAGGCGACCAGCGCATCGCCGTCGTCCACAGCAACGGTCTGGCGCCGGCCTGGGCCGCGCTGCCGCCGGTTTGAGCTTCTGCCCCGAGCAGCAACCCCGGAGACCCCCCGCCATGAGCCCTTACCTGATCCAGATCGTCTGCGACAGCCTGGCCGCGTTCCAGGCTCGCATCCGCGCGGCCGAAGCCGACGGCGCCGCCTTCACCGGCAACCGCGTCGGTTCGCTGGACGGCCAGCGCATCAACCTGGCGGCCTTCGCGCCCCAAGCCGCACCACCCGGCTCGCCGGACTTCACGGAAATCGGCAGCGGCACGGCGGCGGCCGCGCCCGTTTGGTCCGGCGTCGTGCTGGTCGGCAACCGTGACCTGGCGGTGTCGATGTCACGCGCCACGTCAGGAGAGCCGACATGAGCACATTGCGCAACGGTGACAAGGGGGCGGCGGTCAAGGCCTTGCAGCGCGCGCTCGCTGGGCGGGGCTTCAATCCGGGTGTGATCGACGGCGAGTTCGGCGGCGGCACCGAAGCCGCGCTGATCGCCTTCCAGCGCAGCGAAGGCCTGCTCGCCGACGGCGTCGCCGGGCCGCGCACGCTGGCGCAGTTGGGCCTGGTCGCATCGCCGGCACTGCCCGACGTCGGCGCCGAGATGACGGTGCAGGTGGCGAGCCGGATGTGCCCGGCGACGCCGCTGGCCAACATCAAGGCCAATCTGCCCGTGGTGCTGGACTCGCTGCGCGCCTTGGGCATCGGCCACCGCGTGATGACGCTGATGGCGATCGCGTCGATCCGCGCCGAGACTGAATCCTTCCTGCCGGTCAGCGAAGGCCGCTCGAAGTTCAACACCTCGCCCGCGGGTCATCCATTCGACCTCTACGACAACCGGCGCGACCTCGGCCACCGCGGCGCCCCGGACGGCGAGCGCTACCGCGGCCGCGGTTTCATCCAGCTCACCGGGCGCTTCAACTACAACAAGTACGGGCCACGGCTGAACCCCCCGCTGGACCTGGAGGCCACGCCCGAGCTGGCCAACGCGTCGCGGGTGGCAGCCGACTTGCTGAGCCTGTTCCTGGCCGAACGCGAACTGCAGATCAAGGATGCGCTGCTGCACGGCAACCTGCAGGCGGCGCGCCGGCTGGTCAACGGCGGCGTGCACGGGCTGGACCGCTTCACCGACGCCTACAAGATCGGCGACAGCTTGCTGGCATGACGCCGCCGCGCGGGCCTCAATCGCCCCCCGGCGAGCCCCAGACCTGCTGGGCCTCGTGCAACAAGGCGCGCGCCAGCGCAGCGCGCGGGCCTTGCGAGGTCCAGACCAGCCCCATGCGCCGCACCGGCACCGGCGGGGGCAAAGGCAGGCGAACAATCTGCAGGCCTTCGGGCCAGGGCGGCGTCCAGTCGGGCACCAGCGACACGCCCAGGCCCTGGTCGACGAACACCGCGATCGCGTTCAAGGCGTCGATCTCGATGCGCTCGCGCGGCCGGATCTGGTGCTCGCGCAGGTACTGATCGGCGAGCCGCCCGCCCCACATCGCACGGTCGTAGCGGATCAGCGGCTCGCTCGCCAGCAGCTCGAGCGCGTCGCGCCCGGCCATCGCGGCCGGCGCCAGCACGCACAGCGGCTCTTCGACCAGCACCCGCCATTCCAGCGGCTTGGGCAGCGTGAACTGCGGCTCGACGATGACCGCGGCGTCGAGCGCGCCGCTGCTCACCTGGTGGTACAGGTGGCTCGACGACCCCGGCTCGATGAAGACCGCCAGCTTGGGATGCTGGTCATACAGCCGGCGCAGGATCGGCGGCATGACGCCGGTCAGCGCCGACGCCGACACGCCGAGCCGCAACTCGCCCAGCGGCAAGTCGCCGTAGGCAATCGCGTTCAGGTCGCGCACGTCGCGCAGGATGCCGCGCGCCGCGTCCAGGATCTTCATGCCGGCCTCGGTGGCCTTGACGGTGCGCCCGGCGCGGCGCACCAGGCTGGCGCCGAGATCACCTTCCAGCGCCTTCACGCGCGCGGCCACGGCGGCCGGTGTGAGGTCGAGCCGGCGCGCCGCTTCGGCGAGCGAGCCGCAGTCGACGACCATGACAAAGCTTTGCAGAAACCGGGTGTCCATCGTGCGGAAGAAAAATTCATTATCGATTGAAGGCGCGCGGCGGCGGCTCGCACGGCTTTCGTTGATCACCGCCCACCCAAGCCTTCGCCCAGGGGCCTTGGGGTCTCGTCTTTCCGCACGCCGCGGACAACAATCGGCGCCGATGGATGCCTCGACCTCAGTCGCCCATGTGCTCGTGGTGGATGACCACGCCGTCGTTCGCCTGGGCCTGGTTCAATTGCTGCACCAGGTGCAGCCCGGCGTCGAAGTCAGCGAAGCGGCCACGCTGGCACAGACGCAGGCCGCGCTGGCAGCGCGACCCGACATCGGCCTGGTGGTGCTGGACCTGCACCTGGCCGACGTGCCCGACACCACGCCCTTGCTCGGTCTGCGCTGCCTGCGCGTGCAGCATCCGCTGTTGCCGGTGGCGATGATCTCCGCCGATGGCGAGGTCGCGCTCGCCGCCCAGGCCTTGCGCGAAGGCGCTGCCGGCTGGCTGCCCAAGTCGGCGGACAGCCGCGTTCTGGCCAGCGCGCTGGCGCTGATTCTTCAAGGCGGCTGCTACCTGCCGCCGGCGCTGCTGTGCCAGCGCGCCGCCGCGGCCGAATGCCTGAGCCCACGCCAGCTCGACGTGCTGCGCCAGCTCATCATCGGCCTGAGCAACAAGGAGATCGCGCGCGCACTCGGGTTGGCCGAACCGACCGTGAAGGCGCACCTGGTGACGATCTTCCGCGTGCTGAAGGTGCGCAACCGGGCCCAGGCCGCGGTGGCCGGGCGCGCCCACCTACAGGCCGCCAGCGGCTACACCTGAAGCCCGCGACGGCGCCGGTGCGCTGAGCCAGGCGCGCAGCGCCGTCGCCGGCAATGGCTTGCGCACGGCGGTGATGCGCTGGCCGAGCAAGGGCAAGTCGTGCGGCAGGGTTTCACCGCTGATCAGCAGCGCCGGCAGTTCGCTGCCCGCCCAGCCGCGCAAGCCAGTGATGGCGTCCAAGCCGTTTTCCTGCGCCAGCCGCCAGTCGCTGATGATGCGGTCCAGCGTGACGCCGTCGGCCTGCAATTGCGCCAGCAGCGGTGCCAGCGCAGCGGCGGCCCAGACCCGGCAGCCCCAGCTGCGCATCAGCGCGACGCTGACCTCGCGCACGGCCTCATCGTCTTCGACCAGGGCCACGGCCAGTCCGCTCAGCGGCAGCTCGAAGGCCGGCGCTGGCGCACTCGCCGGCACCCGTTGCGGCGCCGCCAGCGGCAGCTCGATCGTGAAGCAGCTGCCGCGCCCGAGCCGGCTGCGCAGTGACACCGGGTGCTCGAGCAGGCGCGACAGCCGCGCCACGATGGCCAGACCCAGGCCATGGCCGAGCCGGCGGTCGCGCCCCGGGTTGTGCAACTGGACGAATTCGTCGAACACGCGCGACTGGTGCTCGGGCGCGATGCCGACGCCGCTGTCCCACACCGACAGCGCCACCCGCGCGCCGCGCCGCCGGGCCGCCAGCAGCACGCCGCCGCGGGGCGTGTAGCGCAAGGCGTTGACCAGCAGGTTGCGCAGCATGCGCTCGAGCAGTTCGGCGTCGCTGTTCACCCACAGGTCGGTGGGCCGCAGCCGCCATTGCAGCCCACGCTCGTCGGCCAGCACGGCAAATTCGCGTGCCAGGCGGTCGAACAAGGCCGCCAGCGGCATCGGCGCGGGCCGCGGCTGGATCGCGCTGCCGTCGAGCCGCGACACGTCGAGCAAAGCGTCGACCAGCCCGTCCAGCGTCTGCGCCATCGCCTCCAGCTGCGAGGCCGTGGCCGCCACGTTGCTGCCGCCGCGCTGCAGATCGACCTTGACCTGCGCCGCCAGCAGCCCCAGCGCGTGCACAGGCTGACGCAGATCGTGGCTGGCGGCGGCGAGGAAGCGGGTCTGCGCAGCGCGCGCGCCATCGGCTTGTGCCAACAGGCCTTCGCGCTCGTAGCGCATCGCGTGGCTGTCGTAGAGCAAGCGCGTGTGCCGCACCTGGAGCGCCATCGCCATCGCCAGGCCGGCCAGCAGGATGAACGAGTAGTACAGCTCGGCGGCCAGCCCGACCTGGAGGAACAACGCCAGCAGCGTCAGCACGATCGGCAGCACCAGCGCCACAAAGGCACGCGGCAGCGGCGCCATCACGCTGATGCTGGCCACGGTGGTGATGCAGGTCAGCATCGCGCAATACATGGTGGAGGACGGTCGGGCTGGGTCGAACACCATCCCCATCGCCAGCGCCCACAACACGCCGGTGACGCCGCTGCCCAGAATGGCGCGCTGACGCCAGCTGCCCTGTTGCACCACCAGTGCGGCCGGCGCCAGCGCCAGCACGCTGCGGCGCCAGCCGGCGCGCACCGCGATCAAGCTGGCAAAGGCCAGCACCCAGGCCGCCAACCAGGCACCTGCCACGTCGTCCCAGGCATAGGCGATGTGCAACACCACCAGCAGCACGGCCGAGATCAGGCTGAACAAGCTGTGGTCGAAGAACTGCCGCAGCATCGCCAGGCGGATGCGTTCGTCGGCAGGCTCGGGCAGCAGGCGGTCCCAGCGCATGCGCCGATGATGCCGCGCAATCGCAGCGGCGGGGGCATCCGAACGGATGTGCCGCGCCGCTGCCGCCGAGGCTGGCCAGCCAGGCCGCCACTTTCAGCTGGAGCGCCGGCGCCGTCGTGCTGCCAGCTTGCTGGGCCGACGCGCAGAACGGGCTGGGGTTGCTTTTGCTGCGGCTGCGACCGGCCGCCCGCCCTCAGGCCCGCTCTGGCGGCACCTTGCCGCGCATCGCCGCCGCACGCAGGAAGTCGAAGTCCGCGCCCTGGTCGGCCTGCGTCACCGTCTGCAGGTAGAGCTTGCGGTAGCCGCGATCGGCGGTCGGCTCGCGCACCGGCGCCACGGCCTGCCGGCGCGCCAGTTCCTCGTCGCTCACCAGCAGATCGAGCGAGCGCGCGGCCACCGAGAGCCGGATGCGGTCGCCGCTGCGCGCCTGCGCCAGCGGGCCGCCGACCGCTGCTTCAGGCGTCACGTGCAGCACGATGCTGCCGGCCGCGGTGCCGCTCATGCGGCCGTCGGAGATGCGCACCATGTCTTTCACGCCGCGCCGCGCAAGCTTCAGCGGGATCGGGATGTAGCCCGCCTCGGGCATGCCCGGCGCGCCTTTCGGGCCGATGTTCTTCAGCACGATGATGTCGTCGGCCTCGACGTCCAGATCGGCGCTGTCGATGCGTTCGACCATGTCTTGCAGGTTGTCGAAGACGACGGCCCGGCCTTCGTGCTCCATCAGCGCGGGGTCGGCGGCCGACTGCTTGATGATCGCGCCGCCCGGCGCCAGGTTGCCCCACAGCACGGCGATGCCGCCCTGGGCGTAGATCGGGTTCGATGCCGGGCGCACCACGTTTTGCGCGAAGGCCGGCGGGTGCTCGGCCATCTCCTGGCCCAGCGTGCGGCCGGTGACCGTCATCGCGTCCAGGTGCAGCCAGGGCTTGAGCTCGCGCAGCAGCGTGGCCATGCCACCGGCGCGGTGGAAGTCTTCCATGTAGAACTGACCCGAGGGCTTGAGGTCGAGCAGCACCGGCGTCTCGCGGCCCAGGCGGTCGAGCGCCTTGAGGTCGACCTCGAAACCCATGCGGCCGGCGATCGCCGTCAGGTGGACGACGGCGTTGGTCGAACCGCCGATCGCCAGCAGCACGCGCATCGCGTTTTCGAAGGCCTTGGCGCTGAGCACCTGGTCGATCGTCAGGCGCGCGCGCGCCATCGCCACCGCCTGGGTGCCGGTGCGCTCGGCGACGCGGATGCGGTCGGCCGTCACCGCCGGCGGCGTGGCGCCGCCGGGCACCGTCATGCCCAGCGCCTCGGCAATGCAGGCCATCGTGCTGGCCGTGCCCATCACCGAACAAGTGCCCACGCTGGCGACGAGCTGGTCGTTGACGTCGGCGATCTCGTCGGCGTCGATCTCGCCGGCCCGAAAGCGCCCCCAGTAGCGCCGGCAGTCGGTGCAGGCACCGACGCGTTCGCCGCGGTGCGAACCGGTCAGCATCGACCCGGTGACGAGCTGGATCGCCGGGATGCCGGCCGACGCCGCGCCCATCAGCTGCGCCGGCACCGTCTTGTCGCAGCCGCCGATGAGCACCACCGCGTCCATCGGCTGGGCGCGGATCATCTCCTCGGTGTCCATCGACATCAGGTTGCGCGTCAGCATGCTGGTGGGCTGGGCGAAACTCTCGTGGATCGAGATCGTCGGGAAGTCCATCGGCAAGCCGCCGGCCAGCATGACGCCGCGCTTGACGGCCTCGATCAGCTGCGGCGCGTTGCCGTGGCAGGGGTTGTAGGCGCTGCCGGTGTTGGTGATGGCGATCACCGGCTTGTCCAGCGCAGCGTCGGTGTAACCCGCGCCTTTGATGAAGGCCTTGCGCAGGAACAGCGAGAAGCCAGCGTCGCCGTACTGCGTCAGCCCCTTGGACATGCCTTGGGCGGCGGCAGCAGGATCGGGGCGGTCGGATGGAGTCATCGGCAGTTCCGTGGCAGGGCGTTCGCCCGGCCTGCGCCAGGCCGGGGGCCGGCGTTCAATCGTCGGACTTGATGTTGGCTTCGGTGATCAGCTTGGCCCAGCGCGCCACTTCGGCGGCCAGGCGGTCGGCGGCCGCCGCGGGTGTCGTCGGCGGCAGCGCATAGACGCCCTGGGTCAGCAGCTGCTCCTTGGCGTCGGCGGTGGCCAGGATCTTGGCCAGCGTGCTGTTGAGCAGCGCGACGATGTCGGCCGGGGTGCCGGCGGGTGCGAGCACACCGAAGGTCGAGCTGACCTCGATCGCCGGCAGCCCGGCTTCGCCGGTGGTGGGCACGTCGGGCAGCATCGAGATGCGCTGGGGCATCGTCACCGCCAGCGCGCGCAGCTTGCCGGCCTTGATGAACTGCAGCGCCGCCGGCACGGTTTCCACCATCAGGTTGACCTGGCCGCCGACCAGGTCGGTCATCGCCGGGCCGCTGCCCTTGTAGGGCACGTGGACCATCTTGATGCCGGCCTCGCGGCGCAGGATCTCAGCCGCCATGCGCTGCGGCGCGCCGGCGCCCGACGAGGCGTAGTTCAGCTTGTCGGGGTTGGCCTTGCCGTAGGCCACCAGTTCCTGCAAGGTCTTCACCGGCAGCGCCGGGTTCACCACCACCACCAGCGGCACCGAGCCGACGATCATGATGGGGGCGAAGTCCTTCGTGATGCTGTAGCGCAGCTTGCCTTTTTCCAGCGTCGCCATCGTCGAGTGCGAGGTCAGCGCGCCCATCAGCAGCGTGTAGCCGTCGGGCGTGGCCTTGGCCGCCGCTTCGGCGCCGATGTTGCCGCCGGCGCCGCCCCGGTTGTCCACCAGCACCTGCTGGCCCAGCGCCTCGCCGAGCTTGATGGCCAGGATGCGGCCGATGACGTCGGTGGCGCCACCCGGCGGGTAAGGCACGATCAGCTTGATCGGCCGCTCGGGGTAGGCGGCCCAGGCGGCACTGCCTGCCAGTGCCAAGCCGAGCGCCAGGCCGAGGTGCAGCACGGTGCGCCGGGGCGCGGTCTTGCGGGTGGCGGTCATCTTGTCTCCTCACTGATTCAGGGCCATGGCCTGCCGGTGCGAGCGGCGGGCCACACAGACCGCGAGTCTTCAGGAACGGCGCCTTCAGTGAAAGTAGCTGCCGAACAGACAAAGCACAAAAATCGTATGGTCCGGCGGCGTTTGCAGCCAACTCGAGCGCAGTGCCCGCGAGCCAGCCACAGGCCAGCAGCGGTCAGGCGCGTGCAGCGTTGTCGGCGATGCCCGCGGCGAAGTGCGCCAGCAGCTGCGGCGGCAAGTCGTGGCCCATGCCGGGCACGATGTCGGCCACCGCGCCCGGGATCTTGGCCAGCAAGTCCTGGCCATGGGCCAGTGGCAGCAGCGGGTCGCTGTCGCCGTGGATCACCCGCGTGGGCACGCCGATGGTGCCGAGCAACGTGCTGCGGTCGCCGTCGGCCATCACCGCCAGCAACTGGCGCGCCGTGCCAGCCGGTCGCCAGGCGCGCGCCACGCTGGCCTGCAAGCGCTGGCGCAGCGTTGGCAGGTCAGGCGGGTAGCCCGGGCTGCCGATCAGCGTGAACAGCCGCTCGAGGTGGGCAAGGATGCGCGCCGGGTCGCGGCCGGGTCGGGTCAGCAAGGCGCGGCGCACACGCAGCGTGGCCTGCGGCAGGCCGCGAGCACCCGAGCTCGTCATCATCAGCGTCAGGCTGCGCACACGCCCGCCCGCCATGCTGGCCAGGTGCTGGGCGATCATGCCGCCCATCGAGGCGCCGCAGACGTCGGCGCGCGCGATGCCCAGCGCGTCGAGCACGCCGCGCGCGTCAGCGGCCATGTCGGCCACGCCATAGGGCGAGTGAACCGGCAGGTGCAGCAGGTGGCGCATCGCCGCCCAGGCCAGGTTGGGCATGCCCAGGTGGTCGAAACCCTGGCTGAGCCCGGCGTCGCGGTTGTCGATGCGAATGACCCGAAAACCGCGCGCCACCAGCAGTTGCACCAGTTCTTCTGGCCAGGCCACGAGTTGCATGCCCAGGCCCATGATCAGCAGCAGCGGCCGACCGTCGGCAGGCCCCTGGATGTCGACCTCGATGGCGATGCGGTTGGCGCTGATCTGCATCGCCTTGCGTCGCCCTCAGGCCGCCGCGCGCGGCGTTGTCAGCGGATGGGTGACCTTGTAAAGCCAGCGGCGGGCGCCGCGCAGGTCGAAGCGCTGCCACTGCGCCGGATCCTGCGCCAGCCGGTCGGCCACGGCGTACAGCGCCAGCGGGTTCATGCCCATGCCGACATGGCTGGCGTGGACTTCGATGTTCTCGGCCAGCGGCGCCGGATCGTTGATGCTGCACTGCCAGGCGACGACGCCGTCGGTCTTGCTGTAGATCGAGGTCGTCGGGCAAAGCGGCGCGCTACGCAGCTGGGCCAGCAGTTCAGGGTCGTGCACCGACTGGCCGCTGACCATCTCGTAAAGCCGCCAGGCGTTGGTGGCCCGGGGGTGGCCGGAAATCGGCGTGCCCAGCGTGATGACGCAGCGCACATGGTCGGGCTGCTCCTTGGCCAGTTCGCGGGCATAGACCCCGCCCAGGCTCCAGCCGATCAGGCTGACCTTTTCGTGGTGGCGTTTGGCGAGCTGCTGCAACTGGGCGCGCGCGGTGTCGAGCACGCCGTGGCGGGGGCCGAAGTTGAAGCCTTGCTTCCACGGGTAGGCCGTGTAGCCGCGATCGCGCAGGAAGTTGCGCAACGCCACGGTGCTGAAGTCGGCCGCGCCCAGACCCGGAAAGACGATCACCGGATGGCCGTCGCCCACTGGCAGCTTGTTCAACCAGGGCGCGGCCGCCACCATCGCCGCGTACTCCCAGGGCGCGCGCGCCTCCAGCATCATCAGCCAGGGGCCTGGGGCCCGCGCAGCGTCGGTCCAATGGGGCAGCGCAAACGGGTCTGGCAGCGGCTTGGCCAGCTCGGCGGCAGGTGGCTTGCGGCGGCGGTACGGCAGCGTCATGAGCGCCGATCTTAGCGGCCACCCCGGCTCTTGGCGGCGGCGCCGCCTTTGGGGTTGGCCCGCGGCCACCGCGTCACCTGGGCGACAGCGTGATCGACGGCGCTGCCAACGACCTTGCGCGCCGCCTCGCCCACGGCCCCGGTGAGCCGGCGGCGCGCCTGCCCGACCAGGCTTTGTGCGGGGCTGTCGTCGTCAGGCTCGCCGGGGCGTGGCAAGGCCCGCAAGTCGTCGAAGGCAATGCGGATGGCGTCGGCCAGTTCGCGCACCTCGGGCAGCGCCTGGGCATCGGCCATCAGGCCAAAATCGAGCGACTGGTCATAGCTCTGCACAGTGATGTTGAGCGCCAGGCCGTGGACGACGATCGAGGTCGGGTAGTTGGTCAGCACGCGCGCGCCGGCCAGGTAGAGCGCCACCGGCGGGCCCGGCACGTTGGAAATCACCAGGTTGGCCAACTGGGGGATGCGGTCGGCGACGCGCGCCTTGCCATAGAGCGCGGCGGCCGCCTCCAGCAGCCAGGGCACGCCGAGCGAGGGGTAGTCGGCGGGCAGCACGCTCTTGAGCCCGCCCATGGTCGACTTCATCGCCCGGTTGGCCGCTTGCACATGCTGCAGCCGGCGCCTGGTGTCGGCGATGTTCGTGCCCAGGCTGACCAGACTCATCGACGCCTGGTTGTCGGCGCGCGTGTCGCCCTGGGCGCGCAAGGTGATCGGCACCGCCGCCACCATCGACTTGCGCGGCAGCAGGCGCCGGCTGCCATAAAAGCGCCGCAGCGCCGTGCTGCAGACCATCAGCACGAGGTCGTTGATGGTGGCTTCGTGGGCGCGCCCGATGTCCTTGAGCTCAGGCAGCGGCAGGGTGACGGCGGCGAAAGCGCGGCCCTCGCCCACCGAGACGTTCAGCGGTGTGCGCGGCGCCAGCGTCAGGTTGCCACTGCCCTGCACACCGCTGAGCAGCCAGGACTGCGACAGCGCCTTCGCCGCGGCATCCTTGAGCGTGCCCACGGTGGCCGGCAGCTCGCGGAGGATCTGCGCCACCTTCTGTGCCTGGTTGCCGAGCACGCCGCGAAGCATTTCGGTCATCTCGAGCTTGAAAACGCGGTCTGATGGCGCCGCGCGCGCGGCGACCGCGCGGCCGCCGGGGGCAAGGTCCAGGATGGCATTGGCCAGCGCCACCGCGCCCTGGCCGTCGACCGCGGCATGGTGGAGCTGGGTGTAGAGCGCGACCCGCCGCGCACCGTTGGCGCCAGCGGCCAGGCCTTCGAAGACATGCATCTTCCACAGCGGGCGATCGCGGTCGAGCAACTCGCTGTGCAATGCGCCGACCTGGGCTTCGAGCTCGGCCTGGCCGGCGCCGCGCGGCAGCTTGGCTTGGACAATGTGCTGGCGCAGGTCGGGTTCGGCGTCGACCCAAGCCGGGTTGGCGATGTTCAGCGGCATCCACCACAGGCGCCGGCTCAGCACTGGCGCCGCCGACAAGCGCTGCGCGATGTGCTTGCGCAGTGCCACCACGAAACGGCCCTTGAAGCCGGCCGGCAACTCGATGATCTGCAGCGCCCCGACATGCATGGGCATCTGCGCCGTCTCGATGTGGAGGAAGGTCGCGTCGAGGCCGGAGAGCTGCTGCATGCGGGTCATCCTAGGCCGTGGCTGCCGGCGACATGCCTCGGGTTGACCCTAGGGGCGTGCCCGGCGCTCGCGCAGCGCCAGCCCTTCGTTGACCAGCAAGGCGCTGACCACCAGCGCCCCGCCGGCCTGCGCCGCCGGTCCCGGCACCTCGCCGGCGCCGACCCAGGCCAGCAGCACGCCGAAGATCACCTCCAGCAGCGCCAGCAGCGAGATCTCCGGTGCCGGCAACACCTTGGCCAGCGTCACCACCAGCAGGCAGGGGACCGCCAGCTGAACGACGCCGAGCAGCGCCAGCAGCGACAGGTCGCCGGTGGTGGCCGAGAACGGCAAGGCCAGCGGCAGCGTGGCCAGCGCCGAGAGCAGCGCCCCGATCAGCACCGCGGGCAACATGTCGGGCTCGCGCACCGAGGGATCGCCAGCCCGGGGATCGCGCGCCGCGCTTGCGCGCGCGTGGCGCTGGTGCAGGTGCTGCAGCAGCGTCCAGTTGGTGGCGGCGGCCAGTGGCACGCCGAGCGCGACCATCGCGCCGACGAGGGACGCGCTGCCGGTGAAAGCCTGGCGGCCAAACATCCAGGCGATGCCGGCGCCGGCGACCGCGATCGCGACCCAGGTCCGCGTGGGCAGCTTGTGATGCAGGAAGACGCGCGCGAACAGTGCCGTCAGCAGCGGTGCGATGGCCAGCGTGACCAGCACCGTGGCCACCGTGGTCAGCATGATCGCGACCATGAAGTTGGTGAACATCACCGCCCAGCACAGGCCCGACAGCCACAGCGGCCAGCCGCCGCGGCGGATGTCGGCGATCAGCGCCGGGCCTCGCATCCAGCCCAGTGCCAGCGTCAACGCCAGCACCGTGAAGGCGCTGCGCCAGAAGCTGACCTCGAAGCTGCGCGCCGACTCGAGGTGGCGCGAGACGACGCCGGCGATGCTCCACATCAGCGCCACCAGCACCATCAGGGCGACGGCGCGCGAATGCGTCAGGCGCATGGTGCGCGCCCCCCAGCCGCCGGCCAGGCCGCCGCTCAAGCCGCCTCGCGCGACGCCTTCTTGCGGTCGTGTTCCTTGAGGTAGCGCTTGCGGATGCGGATGCTCTTGGGCGTGATCTCGACCAGTTCGTCGTCGGCGATGAACTCGACCGCGTACTCCAGCGTCAGGATGATCGGCGGCGTGATCTTGATCGCTTCTTCCTTGCCGGAGACGCGGAAGTTGGTCAGCTGTTTGCCGCGCACCGCGTTGACGACGAGGTCGTTGTCGCGGCTGTGGATGCCGATGATCATGCCTTCGTACAGCGGGTCACCTGCCTTGACGAACATGCGGCCGCGGTCGACGAGCTTGCCCAGCGAATAGGTCACGGCTTCGCCGTCGTCCTGGCTGATCAGCACGCCGTTCTTGCGCCCGGTGATGTCGCCCTTGTAGGCCTCGTAGCCGTCGAAGATGTGGCTCATCAAGCCCGTGCCGCGGGTCAGGTTCTGGAAGTCGGTCTGAAAGCCGATC
>JAUYAJ010000334.1 GCA_030693565.1 Rubrivivax sp. | reverse complement strand
CGTCGCCACCCAGCAGCGCCTTGGTCGCGCACATTTCGGCGCAGGCCGGCAACTTGCCTTCGGCGAGCCGGTTGCGGCCGTACTTCTCGTACTCGGCCTTGCCGCCGTTGGCTTCGGGGCCACCGGCGCAGAAGGTGCACTTGTCCATCTTGCCGCGCAGGCCGAAGGTGCCGTTGCTCGGGAACTGCGGCGCGCCGAACGGGCAGGCATAGCTGCAGTAGCCGCAGCCGCTGCAGACGTCCTTGTCGTGCAGCACCACGCCTTCGCTGGTGCGGTAGAAGCAGTCGACCGGGCACACCGCCATGCAAGGCGCGTCCGAGCAGTGCATGCACGCCACCGAGATGCTTTTCTCGCCCGGCACGCCATCGTTGAGGGTGACGACCCGGCGGCGGTTCACGCCCCAGGGCACATCGTGTTCCGCCTTGCAGGCGGTGACGCAACCGTTGCACTCGATGCAGCGCTCCGAGTCGCAGATGAATTTCATTCGTGCCATGTCAATGTCTCCCGGTGCGGCTTAAGCCGTGGCCTTTTCGATCTGGCAAACGGTGGTCTTGGTTTCCTGCATCATCGTCACCGTGTCGTAGCCGTAGGTGGTGGCGGTGTTGACTGCCTCCCCGCGCACGATCGGCGCCGCGCCCTGCGGGTAGTACGGCGCCAGATCGACGCCACCCCAGCGACCGGAGAAGTGGAAGGGCAGGAACACCGTCTCGGCGTCGACCCGCTCGGTCACCATCGCCTTGACGCGGATGCCCTTGAAGGTGGGCACTGCGACCATCGGTGGTGTCTTGACCCAGACGAAGTCGCCGTTGCGGATGCCGCGGTCGTTGGCCGCCTTCGGGTTGATCTCGACGAACATGTCCTGCTGCAGTTCGGCCAGCCAGGGGTTGGAGCGCGTCTCCTCGCCGCCGCCTTCGAACTCGACCAGACGGCCGCTGGTCATGATCAGCGGGAAGGTCTTGCCGATGTCCTTGTTCTGCTCCTGCACCGTCTTGAACAGTGTCGGCAGGCGCCAGAAAGACTTGCGGTCGTCGTGGGTCGGGTACTTGGCGACCAGCTCAGGGCGGTTGCTGTACAGCGGCTCGCGGTGCTGCGGGATCGGATCGGGGAAGTTCCAGACCACCGCACGCGCCTTGGCGTTGCCGAACGGGTGGCAGCCATGGGCCATCGAGACGCGCTGGATGCCGCCCGACAAGTCGGTCTTCCAGTTCTTGCCCTCGGCGGCCTTTTGCTCGGCCTCCGTCAGCTCACCCCACCAACCCAGCTTCTTCAGCATGATGTGGTCGAACTCGGGGTAGCCCATCGTCAGGTCAGAGCCCTTGCTGTGCGACCCGGCACCGGCGAGCAGCGAAACCCCGTCGCGCTCGATGCCGAAGTTGGCGCGGAAGTTGCCGCCGCCATCCATCACATGCTTGCTGGTGTCGTACAGGTTCGGCGAGCCCGGGTGCTTGAGTTCGGGGTTGCCGAAGCACGGCCAGGGCAGACCGAAGTAGTCACCGTCGAGCTTGTAGCCGGTTTCCTTGTCGATGCCGCCCTTGGCCTTGAGGCTGCGGATGTCGAACACATGCATGTTGCGCATGTGGGCCTTGAGGCGCTCGGGGCTCTGGCCGGTGTAGCCAATGGTCCA
>JAUYAJ010000399.1 GCA_030693565.1 Rubrivivax sp. | reverse complement strand
CCAGCAGCCGCGGCTGGCGCTGGCGCGCGCCTGGGCGCTGGCGCCCGACATCTTGTTCCTCGACGAGCCCACGGCCAGCCTGGACCCCAGCGCCAAGCGCGAAGTCGAGACCTTGATCGAGGAGATCGCCGCCAGCGGCGTCACGCTGGTGATGAGCACCCACAACCTGGGCCAGGCCAAGCGGCTGGCGACCCGGGTCGTCTACCTCGAAGGCGGGCGGCTGGTGGTTGACCTGGCGGTCGACCACTTCTTTGCCGATCCATTGCCGGCCGAAGCGGCCTTGTTCCTGAAGGGCGAGCTGCCCTGGCGGTGAGCGATCGCTCGGCGGCTCAGATCGCCAGCGCCAGCGCCAGCTCGGCCCCGCTGCGTGGCCGCGGATCGGCGGGCCAGCGCCTGACCAGATCGATCATGCGCGCGTTCAGCGGCGCTGCGCTGCCGCAGCGCGCCGCCAGCCCCACGATCTCGCCGCACAGCGCGTCGATCTCTGTCGCTCGGCCCAGCGCCAGGTCGTCGGCCATGCTCGAGCGCGCTCGCTCGTCGATGCGCAGCAGGCGCGCTGCGGCCAGCTGAAAGAGCGGCGTGGGCAAGCGCAGCAAGGCCGGCACCCAGGCCGGCGGCAGCGGTGTCAACCGCGCCGGCTTGATGCCGGCGCGCGCCAGCACCGCCAGCGCCTCTGCTTGCAGCGCTGCCGTGACCCGGCGCAATGAGCGGTCGAGCAACTGCGCGCGCAGCGGCAGTGCCGACAAGGCATTCACCGGGTTGTTGAGGTTGAGCAGCAACTTGGCCCAGCAGATCGGCGCCAGGTCGGCGTGCAACTGAAGCGGCAGCCCGGCAGCGGCGAACAGCGGCTGCCAGTCGCGCAGCGCCGGGTGGTCTTGCGCTGCCAGCTCGCCGCTGCTGCCGCGGTGGTAATGGCCAGGCCCGAGCTCGGCGACGTTGAAGGCCACCATCCCTGGCAGCACAGTCAATGCCGGTGCGGCCAGCGCCGCCAGGCCGGCATTGACGACGCCGTTCTGCAGCGACAGCAGCAGCGAGCCGGGCGCCAGACGCTGCGCCAGTTCGGCGGCTGCGGACGTGGTGGCGCCGCTTTTCACGCACAGCAAGGTCAGTGCCGGCGCCAGGCCTTCGGGCACGGCCGGATGCAAGGCCAGGGCCTGGGCCGGCAGCTGGTGATCACCGCCGTCAAGGTCGCTGAGCCGCAGGCCGTGGCCGCGCAGCGCCGCCAGCACGCGTGGCCGGCCGACGAAGTCGACATCGGCGCCTGCTGCCTGCAGCCGACCACCGACGAAACAACCCACCGCGCCGGCTCCCATCACCAGCAGGCGGCCGGGCAGCTTCGGCGCCATCGACGCCTCAGGTCGCGGGATGCGCCAGATCGCGGATCAGCGTCGGACCGACCTGGCTTTCGATCTCCACCATCAAGGACTTGAACAGCCCGAGCGGCGCCAGCATCTCCAGCACGACGAACATCGGGCCGACCAGCAGACCGACGATGTCGTCGGCAAAAGCCGGCTTGCGACCCTCGTAGTAGTGGCCGACGAACTGGATCACCCAGCCGACGGCGAAGAAGCCCAGGCCCCAGCTCAGCCACAGCGTGACGCTGCCGCCGGCGACCTGGTGGGCCAGCAGCATCAGCGCACCGACACCGGCACTGACGGCCACACCCAGTGCGAGCTGGCCGCGTGTCACGTACCACATGGCGGTGAGCGCGAACGCCAGCCAGGCCGGTGTCAAGGCCAGCCCGGCGAACTCGAAGCCCGGCCGGGCCAGCAGCACGCCGACGCCGAAGACGATCATCGGTACGCCGATGAAGTGGGTGGCGATGTTGCGGCGGTCGCGGTGATATTCGGCGTACTGCGTCAGCAGCACGGTGGCGTTGCGGAACGGACTGGCCATGGCGGGGAACCTCCTGCAGCGCCCATCCTACTGCAGCGAGGCGCCGCTGGGCGCGCGGCCAAGTCCGCGGCGTTCAGGCGGCCAGCGCCACGGGCTGGTGGATCGGCAGCCAGATGCGGAAACGGGTGCCGCGGCCGACCTCGCTGTCGCACTCGATGCGGCCGTGGTGTTTCTGCACGATGCCGTAAGACAGCGACAGGCCCAGGCCAGTGCCTTTGCCAACGGCCTTGGTGGTGAAGAAGGGCTCGAAGATGCGCTGGCGCGTCTGCGCGCTCATGCCGCAGCCGTCGTCCTCGAACTCGAACCAGACCTGGTCGCCTTCATGGCCGCTGCGCACGGTGATGCGGCCCTGGTCGCCGATCGCATGGCCGGCGTTGACGACCATGTTCAGGAACACCTGGTTGATCTGCGAGGGCACGCACTCCACCGCCGGCGGGTGGCCGTATTCCTTCACCAGCTGCGCCTTGTACTTGATCTCGTTGTTGGCAATCGTCAGCGTCGACTCCAGGCAGGCCTCGAGGTCGGTGGCCTCCCATTGGTGGCCGGTGTCGGCATGCGAGAAGTCCTTCAAGTCCTGAACGATCTTCTTCACCCGCTGCAAGCCGTCATGGGTCTGCGCCAGCAACTCGGGCATGTCTTCCTTTAGGTAGTCGAGGTCGGCGTCGGCCCGGGCCTGGGCCAGCAGCGCGCGCTCGGGCGACGCCGCCGGCAGCAGGGGCTCGGTGGCTTCGTAGGCGGCCACCACCGCCAGCAGGCCGGCGACATAGCGCTGCAGCGAATGCAGGTTCGACGCCACGAAGCCGATCGGGTTGTTGATCTCATGGGCGACGCCAGCGGCGAGCTGACCGATCGAGGCCAGCTTCTCCGACTGCATCAGTTGCGACTGCGCCGCTTCGAGCCGCGTGTTCAGCGCTTCGAGCCGCTGGTTGTGTTCCTGCATCGCCTGCTCGGACTCGACCAGAGCGGTGATGTCCATCGCCATCGTCGTCAGGCCTTCGGGCTGGCCGTCGGCGTCGAAGCGCGGCGCCAGGTGCACTTGCACCCAGGCCTCGACGCCGTCGGCGCGGGTGTAGTGGCGCCGGTAGTGCACGGCCTCGCCGGCGAGTGCGCGTTCGGTCTGCTCGCGCGCCAGCGCATAGCGCTGCTCGCCCAGCAGTTCGCGCACCGTATGGCCTTCGACCTCGCTGGCGTGCTGGCGGTGATAGAACTCGACCAGCCGGCGGTTGGCCAGGCGGATGGTGCCGTCGCGGTCGATGCTGCCGATGGTGCCGGGCACGCAGTCGATGATGTGGCGCAGCTCCTGAGCGCGCGTCAGGGCGTCGGCGCGGGCGCGCTGAAGCTCGGTGATGTCGGTCCAGATGGTGCAAAAGCCCCCGCCGTCGGTGGGCGCGCCGCGGATGTCGAGCACGATGCCGTCGGGGCGGGTGCGCTGCACATGGTGGGCTTGCATCAGGCGCGCGCGGGCGACGATGCTGGTCGCCAGCGTCTGCGCGTCGCCCGGGCCGTATTCGCCGCGGCGGGCGTTGAACAGCACCAGTTCGCTGAAGTGGGGCAGGCCGCTCGCGAACAAGCTGTCGGGCAGGTCGAGCAGCTTGCGCGCAGCCCGGTTGATGATCAGCAACTGCAGGTCGGCGCCGACGAGGCAAACGCCCACGGGCAACTGGTCGGCCAGATCGAACAGCAGCCGTGCCTGGCCGTCCGCCGTGGCTTGCGGTGCGCCGGCAGCGGCACTCAGGTCAGCCACCGCGCGCTGCAGGTCCGCCGGCCCGACGGTGTCTGGCAGTCGCTCGCGCAGCGCCTGCAGCAAGGCGTCGCGGTCCCAGCCGGGGCCGGGAGCAGGGGGAGTCAGGGCGGACATGGTGGTTGGCGGCAGCGGGTGTCTGCCTGTACTTCGTCTCCACGGGCGCCGAACTTGAGCGTCGGCTGCCGCCGGCTCTCTAGAATGCACGGTCCTGGAGAGGACCCCCGAATGAGCATCAAGAGCGACCGCTGGATCCGCCAAATGGCCCAAGAGCAGGGCATGATCGAGCCCTTCGAGCCCGGCCAGGTGCGCCAGAACGCCGACGGCCAGAAGATCGTCAGCTACGGCACCAGCAGCTACGGCTACGACATCCGCTGCGCGCGCGAGTTCAAGGTCTTCACCAACGTCTACAGCACGGTGGTCGATCCGAAGAACTTCGACGAGCGGAGCTTCGTCGACATCGAGGCCGACGTCTGCGTCATCCCGCCCAACAGTTTCGCGCTCGCGCGCACCGTCGAGTACTTCCGCATTCCGCGCAACGTGCTGACGATCTGCCTGGGCAAGAGCACCTACGCGCGCTGCGGCATCATCGTCAACGTCACCCCGTTCGAGCCCGAGTGGGAGGGCTTCGTGACGCTGGAGTTCAGCAACACGACGCCGCTGCCGGCCAAGATCTACGCTGGCGAAGGCTGCGCGCAGGTGCTGTTCTTCGAGAGCGACGAAGTCTGCGAGACCAGCTACAAAGACCGCGGCGGCAAGTACCAGGGTCAGCGCGGCGTCACCTTGCCCAAGACCTGAACTGCGGGCTTGCTGCCGGTTTGTTCGGCGCTTCGGCTGGCGCCGGCCGCGGCAGCATGGCGGCACGCCGGTGAAGTTTCCGGCGCTGGAGACGATGATGCTGCTGCCGCTGACCCGGTCCGCTTTTGAACCCGCACCGCTGCACGCGGTGATCGCCGACGTGCCGGTGCCCATGCTGGCGCATTTCGGCCGCCTGATGTCAGGCGAAGGCTGGCATGTCGACCTGGCGCGCATGTGCCTGGACCGGCTCTACGCCTATGAGCGCATTGCCCAGGCCCACACCAGCGCCCGGGCCCCGCTGCGCGACGCCGCGCTCGACCTCTTTGCCGCCTACGACCGCCACGCCGAAGGCCGCTGGTTGCAGTGACGGTGGCTAGGAGTGTGGGCGGCAGAAGGCGACGCCCGCGCCGGGGCGAGTGGCGCTGTCGGGCGAGGCGTCGCCCAGGCGTGTGGCGGGCCCCCACAACGAGCCGGCATCGCGGCTCGGCGGCGCGAATCGCCCCGGCCCTTCGGTTTGGGCCTGCCAGGGGGCGGCTGCGGCGTTGCGTCGCTTGCCCGGGCGGCCAGCACGGGCTGCGCGGCGCGCCTTGCACGCGCCCCCTGGCAG
>JAUYAJ010000318.1 GCA_030693565.1 Rubrivivax sp. | reverse complement strand
GACCCCCGGCCTGCGCCCGCGGCGATCCCCCGCGGACGTTTCGACCCCCTCGCTGACGCCGCGCGCAGCGACCTCTGGCAGCGCCTGCGCCAAGGCTATGCCATGCCCGACGTCGACGGCGAGCTGGTGCGCAAGTGGGAGCAGTGGTACGCGTCGCGGCCCGACTACGTGCAGCGAATGACCGAGCGCGGTGGCCGCTACCTGTTCCACATCATCGAAGAGATCGAGCGCCGCGGCATGCCGGCCGACTTGGCGTTGCTGCCCTTCATCGAGAGCGCGTTCAACCCGCAGGCGCTGTCGAGCGCGCGCGCCGCCGGCATGTGGCAGTTCATGCCCGCCACCGGGCGCGACTTCGAACTCAAGCAAAACCTGTTCCGCGACGACCGCCGCGACGTGCTGGCGTCGACGCGCGCCGCGCTCGACTACCTGCAACTGCTGTACACCAAGTTCGGCGACTGGCATCTGGCGCTGGCCGCCTACAACTGGGGCCAGGGCAACGTGCAACGCGCGATCCAGCGCAACCTCAAAGCCGGCTTGCGCACCGACTACCTGGGCTTGTCCATGCCCGACGAGACGCGCAACTACGTGCCCAAGCTGCAGGCGGTAAAGAACATCGTCGCCCGCCCGCAGGAATTCGCGGTCAAGCTGCCGCTGCTGGAGAACCACCCGTTCTTCCTCACCGTGGCCATCGACCGCGACATCGACGTCGCCCTCGTGGCCGAACTGGCCGGCCTGCCGGTCGAGGACTTCAAACAGCTCAACCCGCAGCTGAACAAGCCGGTGATCCTGGCCGCTGGCACGCCGCAGGTGCTGCTGCCGTATGACAACGCGAACCGCTTCATCAGCAGCCTGGCGCTGCGCATTGGCCCGCTGGCGAGCTGGACGGCCTGGGTGGCGCCGAGCACGCTCAAGCCCGCCGACGCTGCGCGCCAGGTCGGCATGAGCGACGCCTCGCTGCGCGAAGCCAACCGCATCCCGCCCGGCATGGTCGTCAAGGCCGGCTCGACGCTGATGGTGTCGCGCTCGCTGCACGCGGTGGCCGATGTCAGCGAGCAGGTCGCCGACCAGGCGATGCTGACGCTGGCCCCCGAAGGCAAACCACTGCGCCGCGTCGCCTTCAAGGCGGGTCAGAAAGGCGACAGCGTAGCCGGGGTGGCGCGCCGTTACGGTTTGCCAGCCGCTCAGGTGGCGGCCTGGAACAGCGTCGAGCTGAAAGCCGCCTTCAAGCCCGGCGAGCTCATCGTCGTCATGCTCGGCCCGGCCAAGCCGAGCGCCGCTGCCAAGCCGCGCACCGCTGGCAAGCCGGCCGCCCCGCGCCGGGCGGCGCCCGCCGCGCCGACCACCCAGCGCCGCTGAGCGGCGTCTGGCGCCGCCCGGCTACTGCGCCGGGTCGCGGTAGCGAAGGCGGATGGCGTCGATCTCGGCCAGCAACTCGGGCGCCAGCGCGGTGCCCCAGGCGGCCAGCGCCTCGTCCAGATGGGCCATCGAGGTCACCCCGATGAGGGTGCTGGCGACGCGCCAGTTGCCATAACAAAAGGCCAGCGCCATGCGGGTCGGCGTCAAGCCATGGCGGCGCGCCAGCGCGTTGTATTCACGCGCCGCCGCGAATGTGTCGGCGCGCGCCCAGCGGCCCTGGCGCATGGTGGCAAAGCGCGCCAGCCGGCCCAGCGCGGGGTCGGCGCCAACCAGGTCGACATCGTCGTACTTGCCGGTCAGGCTGCCAAAGCCCAGCGGTGAATAGGCGAGCAAAGACACACCGCTGCGGTAAAGCGTCTCGTCAAGCCCGTTGTCGACGCTGCGATTGACCAGCGCGTAGGGGTTTTGCACGCTGGCGATGCGCGGCAGGCCATGGGCTTGGGCAGTCCGGATGAACTCACTGACGCCCCAGGGCGTCTCGTGGGACAAACCGATGTGCCGCACGGAGCCAGCCTGGACCAGCCCGGCCAGCGCTTCGAGCTGATCCTGGATCGAGGTGAAGGCGCGGTCTTTCGCCGGTTCGAAGTAGAGGTTGCCGAACCACGGTCCGTTGCGGTTCGGCCAATGAATCTGGTAGAGGTCGATGACGTCGGTCTGCAGCCGGCTCAGGCTGTCGTTGCAGGCCTTGACGATTTGCGCCGGCGTCAAGTCGTCGCTGCCGCCGTGCACCCAGTCCATGTTTCGCGACGGCCCGGCCGCCTTGGTGGCCAGCACCACCTTCTGACGCATGCCGGGCCGGCTGGCGAACCACTCGCCGAGAATGACTTCGGTGGCACCATAGGTCTCGCGCCGCGCCGGCACCGCGTACATCTCGGCGGTGTCGATGAAGGTGATGCCTTGGGCGACGGCATGGTCGAGGATGGCATGCGCTTCGTCGCGGCCAACCTGTTCGCCAAAGGTCATGGTGCCCAGGCAGACAGGTGTGACTTGCAGGTCGGAGCGGCCGAGGGCGATGGTCTTCATGGTGGCAGCGGGCACGAATGGGGGCTGCGCAGTGTGCCGCATGTCGGCGCGGGCCGCCGTCAGCGCGCCGTCAGCGCGCCGCCAGTGCCCGCCCTTCTTCCTGCAACCGCAGCAGCCGGCGCTGGACCTTGCCGGTGGTCGTCATCGGCAAGGCGTCGACGAACTCGATCTCCTTCGGGTATTCATAAGGTGCGAGCCGGGCCCGCACATGGCGCTGCAAGGCCTCAATCAGACCGGCGCTGCCCTCGTGGCCCGGCGCCAGCACCACATAGGCCTTGACGACGGCGCCGCGCTCGGCGTCGGGTTTGGGCACCACCGCGGCGTTGGCCACCGCCGGGTGACCAACCAGGCAGTTCTCGACCTCGCTCGGCCCGATGCGGTAGCCGGCGGCCTTGAAGACGTCGTCGCTGCGGCCTTGGTACCAGAGGTAGCCGTCGTCATCCATCACCGCGGTATCACCGGTGCGGCACCAGCTGTCGGCCGGGTCGCCGGTGTACTTGGCGCGCGTCGCCGCCTCGTTGCGCCAGTAGCCGAGGAAGAACACCGGGTCGGGGTCGCCATGAACGTCGCGCCGGTGCACGGCAACGTCGCCGGGCGTGCCGCGCGCGCACTCTGCGCCGGCGTCGTCGATGACGGCGATGCGGTGCCCCGGGTAAGGCCGGCCCATGCTGCCGGGCCGCGCCGGCCAGCCCGGCTGGCGGCGGCCGCGGGTGTCGATGTAGCCGCCGCAGTTGCCGACCACGTAGTTGTTCTCCGTCTGACCGAACATCTCGTTGACGCCAACGCCGAGCTC
>JAUYAJ010000316.1 GCA_030693565.1 Rubrivivax sp. | reverse complement strand
GAACTCCTTGAGGATGTCGTTCTGGATGGTCCCGCTCAGATGTGCCTGCGCCACGCCCTGCTCTTCGGCCGCCACGATGTAGCCCGCGAGCACCGGCAGCACGGCGCCGTTCATCGTCATGCTGACACTGACCTTGTCGAGCGGGATGCCGTCGAACAAGATCTTCATGTCCTCGACGCTGTCGATCGCGACCCCGGCCTTGCCGACGTCGCCGGTGACGCGCGGGTGGTCGCTGTCGTAGCCGCGGTGGGTGGCCAGATCGAAGGCCACGCTGACGCCTTGGCCGCCGCCGGCCAGCGCCTGGCGGTAGAAGGCGTTGCTTTCTTGGGCGGTGGAAAAACCAGCGTACTGGCGGATCGTCCACGGCCGCACCGCGTACATCGTCGCCTGCGGGCCGCGCAGATAAGGCTCGAAACCCGGCAGCGTGTCGGCGTGCGCCAGGCCGGCGGTGTCGGCAGCGGTGTACAGCGGCTTGACGGTCAGCCCTTCGGGCGTGACCCAGTTCAGCGCGGCGACATCACCGCCCGGCGCCGAGCGCGCAGCCGCCTGCTGCCACTGCGCCAGGGTTGCGGGCGTGAACTCGGGGCTGGTGTCGGCACGGCTCATCGGTGAATCTCCTCGGCCCTGCGGGCCGTCATGCTCGGGTTTCAGCGCCCGGCAGCACTTGCTTTCATGGTCCGCAGCCTATGACCTCGGGCGCCGACGCGCCAGCGGGGCAAGCCAGCACGACGCACTGCGCGCCGAGATCCGGCGCTGACCCCGACTTCGTCGGCGGGTCAAGAATAGGCATAATTATAAATTCAAAACCAACGCCCAGCTGACAAGATCACCCCTTGGCCGCCATCGAACCGCCCCCTGCCAGCCGACCTTTGTCGCCCCGTGCCCTGTACCAGGACGTGGCCGAGCGGCTGCGCCAGCAAATCTTTGCCCGCGAGCTCGAACCCGGCAGTTGGATCGACGAGCTCAAGCTCTGCGGCGAATACGGCATCAGCCGCACACCGATGCGCGAAGCGCTGAAGGTGTTGGCCGTCGAAGGCTTGGTGACGATGAAGGTGCGGCGTGGCGCCTACGTGACCGAGATGTCGCGCGACGACGTCGCCCAGGTCTACCACTTGCTGGCGCTGCTGGAAAGCGACGCGGCGGCAACGGTGGCACGCGAGGCCGGCGCGGAACAGCGCGCCGAGCTGCAGCGCGTGCACGACCAGCTCGAAGAACTGGTGGGCCAGCGCGACGCCTTCTTCGCCGCCAACGAACACTTCCACATGATCTTGCTGCAGATCGCCGGCAACCGCTGGGCGACGCAGACCGCGATCGACCTGCGCAAGGTGATGAAGCTGAACCGCCACCACTCGCTGTTCAAGCAAGGCCGGCTGGCTGAATCGCTGGCCGAACACCGGGCCGTGCTGGCGGCGATCCTGGCCGGCGACGCCGAGGCAGCGCGCCGGCTGATGAAGGCGCACTTCGACCGTGGGCTGCAAGCGGCGGCCTGAGTGCCGGCGTGCGCAAGCAGGTCCGCCCGAAGCGCGAAAGGCCACCCGAGGGCGGCCTTTCGTTGGTGACTGGGGCGCCAGGCGCGCGCGCTCAGCGCTCGCCGATGGGCTTGATGTCGCGCCGCACCGAGCCGGCGAACAACTGGCGCGGGCGGCCGATCTTGTACTCGGGGTCGCTGATCATTTCGTTGAGCTGGGCGATCCAGCCCACCGTGCGGGCAAGGGCGAAGATGGCCGTAAACAGGCCGACCGGGATGCCGATGGCGCGCTGCACGATGCCCGAATAGAAGTCGACGTTCGGGTAGAGCTTGCGCGAGACGAAGTACTCGTCCTCCAGGGCGATCTTCTCCAGCGCCATGGCCAGCTTGAACAGCGGGTCGTTCTGCAGACCCAGAGCGGCCAGCACTTAGTGGCAGGTCTCGCGCATCAGCTTGGCGCGCGGGTCGTAGTTCTTGTAGACGCGGTGGCCGAAGCCCATCAGCTTGATGCCCGAGTTCTTGTCCTTGACCTGCTTGATGAAGTCGCCGATCTTCTCGACGCCGCCGTTGCGCTGGATTTCTTCCAGCATGTTCAGCGCTGCTTCGTTGGCGCCGCCGTGGGCCGGGCCCCACAGGCAGGCCACGCCGGCGGCGATGGCGGCGAACGGGTTGGTGCCCGAGCTGCCGCACAGGCGCACGGTCGAGGTCGAGGCGTTCTGCTCGTGGTCGGCGTGGAGGATGAAGATGCGGTCGATGGCGCGCACGATGACGTCGTTGGGCACGTAGTCCTCGCACGGCGTGCCGAACATCATGCGCATGAAGTTCGCCGAGTACGACAAGTCGTTCTTCGGATAGATGTAGGGCTGGCCGATGCCGTACTTGTAGGCCATCGCCACCAGCGTGGGCATCTTGGCGATCAGGCGGATCGCCGAAATCTCGCGGTGGCGCGGATTGTTGATGTCGGTGCTGTCGTGATAGAAGGCCGACATCCCGCCCACCAGCCCCGTGAGCACCGCCATCGGGTGCGCATCGCGGCGGAATCCACGCAGGAAGAACTGCATCTGCTCGTTCACCATCGGGTGGTGGGTGACGAGCGAGTCGAACTCCGATTGCTGCTGCACGTTGGGCAACTCGCCGTAGAGCAGCAGGTAGCAGGTGTCCATGAAGTCGCATTGCGTGGCCAACTGCTCGATCGGGTAGCCGCGGTACAGCAGTTCACCCTTGTCGCCGTCGATGTAGGTGATCGACGACTGGCACGACGCCGTCGACATGAAGCCGGGGTCGTAGGTGAACTTGCCGGTCTGGGCGTAGAGCTTGCGGATGTCGATCACGTCCGGGCCGACGGTGCCTTTGTAGATCGGCAAGTCCATGCTCGGGCTGCCATCGGAGAACGACAGGGTGGCTTTCACGTCGGAGGGGGTCATCACGCAGGCCTTTCTTCAGTTCGGGATCTTCGGTGCCGTGCGCAACTGCGCCAGCACCTCGTGCACTTCAGGCAGATCGATGTCACCCTGCGGCTCGCAACGCGCCAGCAGCAGGTCAAGCAAGTCGTTGTCAGGCAGGTCCATCAAGGCTTGCAGCCCGTCGGCCTGCCGCATCGTGATCGTCTCTTCATGGCGGCGGAAGAAGCGTTCGATGAACAAGTCGTTCTCCAGCAAACCGCGGCGGCAGCGCCACTTGAGCTTGCTGAGAGACCGTTCATCGAGCATCGTTTCCATGGTGGGCGGGTGGCCGTGGCGATCAGATCGCCCGGCGCACCAGCATTTCCTTGATCTTGCCGATCGCCTTGGTCGGGTTCAGGCTCTTCGGGCAGACGTCGACGCAGTTCATGATCGAGTGACAGCGGAACAGCCGGTACGGGTCTTCAAGGTTGTCCAGGCGCCCCGCGGTGTCCTCGTCGCGACTGTCGACGATGAAGCGGTAAGCCTGCAGCAGCCCGGCCGGGCCGACGAACTTGTCCGGGTTCCACCAGAAGCTCGGGCAGGCGGTCGAGCAGCTGGCGCACAAGATGCATTCGTACAAGCCGTCGAGCTCGTCGCGCTCTTCGGGCGACTGCAGACGCTCTTTCTCGGGCGGCCGGCTGTCGTTGACCAGGTAGGGCTTGATCGAGTGGTATTGCTTGAAGAACTGCGTCATGTCGACGATCAGGTCGCGCACCACCGGCAGCCCGGGCAGCGGCTTGAGCACGATGGTGCCCGGCAGCGTGCGCATGTTGGTCAGGCAGGCCAGACCGTTCTTGCCGTTGATGTTCATCGCGTCCGAGCCGCAGACGCCTTCGCGGCAGCTGCGCCGAAAGCTCAGGCTCGGGTCGACCGCCTTGAGCTTGCCCAGCGCGTCGAGCAGCATGCGCTCGGAGCCGTCGAGCTCGACCTGCAGCGTCTGCATGTAGGGCTTGGCATCCTTGTCGGGGTCGTAGCGGTAGATCTGGAACGTGCGCGTCGTCATGGCTGTGCTTCTTTCAGAACGTGCGGACCTTGGGCGGCACGCTCTCGGTCGTCAGCGGCGTGAGCTGCACCGGCTTGTAGTCGAGCCGGTTGCCTTCGGCGTACCACAGCGTGTGCTTCATCCACACCGGGTCGTTGCGGCCATTCGGGAACTCGGCGCTGTCGGCGTAGTCGTCCACCGTGTGGGCGCCGCGGCTTTCGCGGCGCGCGGCGGCCGAGACGATGGTCGCCTGCGCGACCTCGATCAGGTTCTCGACTTCCAGCGCCTCGATGCGGGCGGTGTTGAAGATCTGGCTCTTGTCCTTGAGCGTGATGGCCGCCACGCGCTCGCGCAGCGCCGCCATCTTGGCCACGCCCTCGTCCATCGTCTTCTGGGTGCGGAACACGCCGGCATGCTGCTGCATGGCGCTGCGGATGTCGTTGGCGACGTCCTGCGCGTATTCGCCGTCGCTGCTGGCGTCAAGCCGGGCCAGCCGCGCCAGCGAGGCATCTGCAGCATCGGCCGGCAGGTCCTTGTGGACCAGCGTCTGCTGGTTGAACTCGACGATGTGGCGGCCGGCGGCGCGGCCGAACACCAGCAGGTCGAGCAGCGAGTTGGTGCCCAGCCGGTTGGCGCCGTGCACGCTGACGCAGGCGCATTCGCCGACCGCGTACAAGCCCTTGATGACTGCGTTCGGGTTGCCGTCCTTGGGCGCCACCACCTGGCCATGGATGTTGGTCGGCACGCCGCCCATCTGGTAGTGGATGGTCGGCACCACCGGGATCGGCTCCTTGGTGATGTCGACGTTGGCGAAGTTGTGGCCGATCTCGAACACGCTGGGCAGGCGCTTCATGATGGTGTCGGCGCCCAGGTGCGTCATGTCGAGCTCGATGTATTCCTTGTTCGGACCACAGCCACGCCCTTCCTTGATCTCCTGGTCCATGCAGCGACTGACGAAGTCGCGCGGCGCCAGGTCCTTGAGCGTCGGCGCGTAGCGCTCCATGAAGCGCTCGCCGTTGCTGTTGCGCAGGATCGCGCCTTCGCCGCGGCAGCCTTCGGTCAGCAGCACGCCGGCGCCGTAGACGCCAGTGGGGTGGAACTGCCAGAACTCCATGTCTTCCAGCGGAATGCCGGCACGTGCCGCCATGCCCAGGCCGTCGCCGGTGTTGATGAAGGCGTTGGTGCTCGCCGCGAAGATGCGCCCCGCCCCGCCGGTGGCGAGCAGCACGG
>JAUYAJ010000315.1 GCA_030693565.1 Rubrivivax sp. | reverse complement strand
GACCCCGAAGCCGCCGCGCGGCTGGCGCCCAACGACGCCCAGCGCATCCAGCGCGCGCTCGCGGTCTGGCAAGTCAGCGGCCGCAGCCTGAGCGACTGGCACCGCATGCCAGCGGCCGACGCCGGCACCGCGCTGGCGCTGGTGGCGCTGGAACCGTTGTCGCGCGACTGGTTGCACCAGCGCATCGCCGCGCGCTTTGACGCCATGCTGGCGGCCGGCCTGGTGGACGAAGTGCGGGCGCTGCGGGCGCGCGCCGATCTGCACCCCGACCTGCCGGCGCTGCGCTGCGTCGGCTACCGCCAGGCCTGGGCGGCGCTGGACCAAGGCGAGCTGGCACCGCTGCGCGAAGCCGGCATCGCCGCCACCCGCCAGCTGGCCAAGCGCCAGCTGACCTGGCTGCGCTCGATGGCGCGCACGGTGGTGGCCTGCGACACCGCCGACGCTGCCGAGCAGGCACTGCGCGCGCTGCAGGCGGCACAACAAGGAGGCGGCCGCGATGCATGACCACCAGCCCGACTTCTGGCGCAACATCCGCGCCGAACTGGCCGGTGGCCGCCACTGGGTCGATCGCGCCGTCGTGCTGGCTTACGCCGCCGCCACCGGGCTGGTGGTGGTTGGCTTCACCATGCTGGCCGACGCCGCCAGCGCCGGTTTTGACAGCCTGCGCGGCTGGGGCAGCCACGGCGTCTGGCTGACGCTGCTGTGGACGCCGGCGCTGACAGTGGCGGTGCTGTGGTGGACGCAGCGCTTCGCCCCCGCCACCATGGGATCGGGCGTGCCGCATGTGATCGCCGCGCTCGACGACGACACCCCGGAGCCACGGCGCCGCGCTCTGGTGTCGCTGCGGCTGTCGCTGCACAAGATCGCCGGCGTTTGCGCCGGCTTGCTGGCCGGGCTGTCGATCGGCCGTGAAGGGCCGACGGTGCAGGTAGGCGCCGGCGTCATGCAGCACGCCCAGCGCTGGCTGTCGCCGCAGTCGGGCATCGACAGCCACGACCTGATGGTGGCCGGCGCCGCTGCCGGCATTGCCGCCGCCTTCAACACGCCGCTGGGCGGCATCATCTTTGCCCTCGAGCAATTGTCGCGCCGGCGCAGCATGTCGCACAGCTCGCTGGTCATCGTCTGCATCGTGTTGTCGGGCCTGGTGGCGGTGTCGATGTTCGGCAACCTGAGCTATTTCGGCGAGTTGCGCGTGCAGCAGTTGCAGTGGTCGCTGCTCGGCCCCGGCCTGCTGGTGGCGCTCGTTGCTGGCCTGGCCGGTGGCCTGTTCTCGCGCTTGCTGGTGGCCTCGGCGCGCGGCCTGCCCGACCGCTTCTGCCGCTGGCGGGCGCGCTTTCCGCTGCGCTTTGCCGCCTGCTGCGCGCTGGCAGTGGCCGTCATCGGCATCGTCACCGGCGGCGCCACCGCCGGCGCCGGCTACGCCCCCACGCGCGCGCTGCTCGAAGCCCAGGCCGAACTGCCGCTCGTCTACACGGTGCTGAAGTTCTGCGCCACCTGGCTGTCGGTCTGGACCGGGGTGCCGGCCGGCGCTTTTGCGCCCTCGCTGGCGATCGGCGCCGGCATCGGCCACGACGTCGCCGGGCTGGTCGGCATCGCCGGCGACGCCGCCATCCCCTTGATCGCGCTCGGCATGGTCGGCTTCCTGGCCGCCACGACGCAAGGGCCGATCACCGCCTTCATCATCGTCATGGAGATGGTGTCGGGCCACACCATGGTGCTGAGCTTGATGGCCACCGCCTTGCTGTCCAGCGGTGTCGCCAGGCTGCTGACGCGGCCGATGTACCTGGAACTGGCGGCGCTGCTGATGGCACCACCGCCACCGCCCGCCGACGCCGCACCGCGCTGACGCCGGCGCACCGTCAGCCGACTGCGTTAAGGTCGACCTTCGCCGGTCGCCGCTGCCGCGCAGCGCCGCATCCGCCATCCAGGCCCGGTGCCCGTGCGCGCCCGCGCAGCGCCGGCCTGCACGCCAAGGAGTGCCATGAACCGCAAGCCCATCCGTTCCGCCGCCGGCCGAGGCCGGCCATGAGCCGCCGGGCCGTTCCCAAGGCGAATGCCGCAGTGCGCAGCACGGAGCTTGCCTGATGAGCCGCCTCGTCGTCGTCTCCAACCGGGTCGCCGACCCCCGCAAGGCCGCCGCCGGCGGCCTTGCCGTGGCGCTGGGCGACGCGCTGGCGGCCTCCGGCGGCCTGTGGTTCGGCAGCAGCGGCAAGGTGGTCGAGCGCGCCGACGGCGGCGCCCCCGGCGAGGCCAAACTGCATGTGCAGCGCGCCGGCGAGGTGACGCTGGCCACGCTCGACCTCGCCCGCGAGGACCACGACGCCTATTACCGCGGCTACTCCAACGGCGTGCTGTGGCCGGTGTTCCACTACCGGCTCGACCTCGCCGACTTCGACGCCGGCTACATCGAAGGCTACCGGCGCGTGAACCGCATGTTCGCGCACAAGCTGATGCCGATGCTGCAGCCCGACGACGTCATCTGGATTCACGACTACCACCTGATCCCGCTGGCGGTCGAGTTGCGCGCCATGGGCTGCCAGCAGCGCATCGGCTTTTACCTGCACATCCCGCTGCCACCGCCGCTGATCCTGGCCGCGATCCCGGCCCACGAGTGGCTGATGCGCTCGCTGTTCGCGTACGACCTGGTGGGCCTGCAAAGCCAGGCCGACATGAACCACCTGCGCCGCTACCTGGTCACCGAGGCCAAGGCCGAACAGGTCGCGCCCAACGTCTTCGCCGCTTTCAACCGCCAGCTGCGCGCCGACGCGTTCCCGATCGGCATCGACGTCGACGACTTGCTGGCGATGGTCGACGGCAAGGAAGCGCAGGAGACGATGGCGACGATGCGCGAGCAGTACCCGGGCCAGCAGTTGCTGATCGGTGTCGACCGGCTCGACTATTCGAAAGGCCTGCCGCAGCGCATCCGCGCCTTTCGCAAGCTGCTTGAGCGCCATCCCGAAAGCCACGGCAAGGCCACGTTGATCCAGGTCGCTGCGCCGTCGCGCGAGGAGGTCGACGCCTATGGCGACATCCGCCGCGAGCTCGAAGGCTTGTGCGGCGCCATCAACGGTGACTTCGGCGACCTCGACTGGATGCCGATCCGCTACATCCACCGCACGGTGGCGCGCAAGCGTGTGCCGGGGCTGCTGCGCGCTGCGCGCGTCGGCCTGGTGACGCCGCTGCGCGATGGCATGAACCTGGTGGCCAAGGAGTACGTGGCGACCCAGGACCCCGCCGACCCCGGCGTGCTGGTGCTGTCGCGCTTTGCCGGCGCCGCCGAGCAGCTGACCGACGCCTTGCTGGTCAACCCCTACGACACCCAGGCCACGGCCGACGCCATCCAGCAGGCGCTGAACATGCCGCTGGCCGAGCGCCGGATGCGCCATGAGCGGCTGCTGGCCGAAGTGCGGGCGCACGACATCCATTGGTGGCGCCAGCGTTTCCTCGACGCCTTGATGGAGATCGATGCATGAAAGAGAGTTTCTGGGACATTGCACTGCAACTGTGGGCCAGCATGGGCGGCGCCGCGACGACGGCGCTGCGCGTCGTCGTCATCGTCGTCGCCGCCTGGGTGCTGATCGCCGTGCTGCAGCGCGCGATCCGCGCCTTTCGTGTGCGCATCGCCGGCCGCTTCGACGACCGCGAGTCCGTCAAGCGCGCCGAAACCCTGGGCCGGGTGGTCCGCTACGTGGCCGCGGTGGTGGTGACGCTGGTGGCGGGCATGCTGGTGCTGGCGGAGATCGGCATCTCGGTGACGCCCATCCTGGGCGCGGCCGGCGTCGTCGGTCTGGCGGTCGGCTTTGGCGCGCAAAGCCTGGTCAAGGACTACTTCACCGGTTTTTTCATCCTGCTGGAGAACCAGATCCGCGTCGGCGACGTCGTCAAGCTCGGCGCCCATGCCGGGCTGGTCGAGATGGTGACGCTGCGCCACGTGCAGCTGCGCGACTACGACGGCAACGTGCACTTCGTGCCCAACGGCGAGATCAGCACCGTGGTCAACATGAGCCGTGGCTACGCGCAGGCGGTGATGGACGTCGGCGTGGCCTACCGCGAGAACACCGACGCGGTGGTCAAGGTGATGCGCGAGGCCGGCGCCGAGTTGCGCGCCGACCCGGCGTTCGCGCTTCGCATCCTCGGCGACCTGGACGTCGCCGGCGTCGACAGATGGGACGATTCGGCGGTCATCATCCGCTGCCGCTTCAAGTGCGCGCCGCTGGAGCAGTGGTCGGTGCGGCGCGAATACCTGCGGCGCCTGAAGATGGCCTTCGACGCCCAGGGCATCGAGATCCCCTACCCGCATGTCACCGTCTACGCCGGTGAAGGCAAACAAGGCCAGGCGCCGGCGCTGCCGCTGCGGCTGCTGCGCAAGGCCGCCGATTGAGCCTCGCCGCGGCGGCGGCCGGCCGCTCGGGCATCATCGGCGGCGCCATGCTGCAAGTCGACCGTCTGTGCAAATCCTTCGCCGGCACTGCGGTGCTGCGCGAGGTCACGCTGCAAGTCGGGCGCGGCGAGTTCGTCGCCTTTCTCGGCGAATCCGGGGTCGGCAAGTCGATGCTGCTGAACTGCATCGCCGGTCTTGAAGACGCCGACGCCGGCAGCGTCAGGTTGAACGGCGATGCGCTGGCGACGCTCGACGACAACGGCCGCGCGCGGCTGCGCCGTGAACACCTGGGCTTCGTCTTCCAGGCCTTCCACGTGCTGCCGCACCTGAGCGTGGCCGACAACGTCGCCCTGCCCTTGCTGCTGCTGGGCCGGCCCGATGCGGCGCGCGTGAACGCCCTGCTCGACGCCGTCG
>JAUYAJ010000310.1 GCA_030693565.1 Rubrivivax sp. | reverse complement strand
AACCCCGACGGCGTCGAGATCAAGGCCAAGAAGGACGCCAGCGGCAAGCCGCTGGACGGCATCGCCTTCCATCCGTACTACTCGGTGCACGACATCCTGGGCGTCAGCATCTTCCTGATGGTGTTCAGCGCAGCGGTGTTCTTCGCTCCCGAACTGGGCGGCTACTTCCTCGAGTACAACAACTTCATCCCCGCCGACCCGCTGAAGACGCCGGCGCACATCGCCCCGGTCTGGTACTTCACGCCGTATTACTCGATGCTGCGCGCCGTCAACGACCCGATGGTCAACGTCTTTGCCGTGCTCACCGCCGCCGCGACCGTGCTCGCCGTGCTCAAGGGCGGACTGACGGGCAAGTGGAAGCTGGCGGTGCTGGTGGGCGGCGCGGTTCTGGTGCTGCTGCTCAAGGCCTTCGACGCCAAGTTCTGGGGCGTGGTGGTGATGGGCGCGGCGGTGATGGTGCTGTTCCCGCTGCCCTGGCTGGACCGCAGCCCGGTGCACTCGATCCGCTATCGTCCCACTTGGAACAAGACGCTGTACGGCATCTTCGTCATCAACTTCTTCGTTCTCGGCTACCTGGGCATCAAGCCGGTGTCTGACATCGGCACCCTGGTGTCGCAGATCGGCACAATGTTCTACTTCGGCTTCTTCCTGCTGATGCCTTGGTGGAGCCGTATCGGCCAGTTCAAGCCGGTGCCCGACCGCGTCACGTTCACGCCGCACTGAGTCCCGCGGAGAGCCAACCAACATGAAGAAACTGATCCTCGCGCTGCTCGCCTGCCTGTCGATGCTGCCGGCCGCCCGGGCCGCCGGTGACGGCATCGCCTGGGACAAGTTCCCCACGGAGCGCGTCACCGACCTGGCCGCGCTGCAGCATGGTGCCAAGCTGTTCGCCAACTACTGCCTGAACTGTCACGCCGCCGGCTTCGCGCGCTACAACCGCATGAAGGACATCGGCCTGACCGACGAGCAGATCAAGGCCAACCTGGTGTTCACCGGCGCCAAGGTCGGCGACCTGATGAAGATCGCGCTCGACCCCAAAGACGCCAAGGACTGGTTTGGCGGTGTGCCGCCCGACCTGACGCTGATCGCGCGCTCGCGCGCCGACGCCACCAAGGGCAGCGGCGCCGACTATCTGTACACCTACCTGCGCAACTACTACCGCGACGACACCAAGGTGACGGGCTGGAACAACCGCGCTTTCCCCAGCGTCGGCATGCCGCATGCGCTGTGGGAATTGCAGGGCCAGCAGCGCGCTGTCTACGTTGACGCCAAAGATCCGCACGACGCCAGCAAGACGGTGCCGGTGTTCAAGGGCTTTGAAGCGCTGACGGTTGGCACGCTGACCACGGCCGAGTACAACCTGGCAGTGGCCGACCTGGTTGCCTACCTGCAGTGGATGGGTGAGCCGGTGCAGACCGAGCGCATGCGCCTGGGTGTCTGGGTTCTGCTGTTCCTAAGCGTCTTCACCGTGATCGCATGGCGACTGAACGCCTCGTTCTGGAAGGACATCAAGTAGACGTCCGCAGGCCCGCCCGGGCCGCCAGCGCAGTGGGGCCGATGCACCCACTGCGTTTTCCATTTTTCGGGGCCGCCTGGCCCCACGTTTGACAGAGGGCTCCTCGCCATGATGGTGCTTTATTCCGGAACCACTTGCCCCTACTCGCACCGCTGCCGCTTCGTGCTGTTCGAGAAAGGCATGGACTTCGAGATCCGTGACGTCGACCTGTACGCCAAGCCCGAAGACATCGCGCTGATGAATCCGTACAACGAGGTGCCCATCCTCGTTGAGCGCGACCTCATCCTGTACGAATCGCACATCATCAACGAGTACATCGACGAGCGCTTCCCGCATCCGCAGCTGATGCCGGGCGACCCGGTGGCGCGTGCGCGGGTGCGGCTGTTCCTCTTCAACTTCGAGAAGGAGCTGTTCGCGCACGTGAACCTGCTCGAATCGCGCAGCGTCAAGGCCACCGAGAAGCAGCTTGAGAAGGCGCGCAGCCAGATCCGCGACCGCCTGACCCAGCTGGCGCCGATCTTCCTGAAGAACAAGTACATGCTGGGCGACGACTTCAGCATGCTCGACGTCGCCATCGCGCCGCTGCGGTGGAGCCTGGACTACTACGGCATCGACCTCAGCAAGAACGCCGTGCCGCTGCTCAAGTACGCCGAACGCATCTTCTCGCGCCCGGCCTACATCGAGGCGCTGACGCCGTCCGAGAAAGTGATGCGCAAGTAAGGCAAGCCGCCATGTCCGACGCCCTCGATAGCCAAGGCAGCTCGACCCGGCCCTACCTGTTGCGGGCGCTGCACGACTGGTGCACCGACAACGGCTTCACGCCCTACATCGCGGTGGCGGTCGGCGCTGGCGTGCAGGTGCCGATGGAATACGTGAAGAACAACGAGATCGTGCTCAACGTCGGTTTCGAGGCCACCACCAGCCTCAAGCTGGGCAACGAGTTCATCGAGTTCAAGGCCCGCTTCGGCGGCACTTCGCGCGACATCCTGGTTCCGGTCGAGCGGGTGGTGGCGATCTATGCTCGCGAGAACGGCCAGGGCATGGCCTTCCCGATGCCCAGCGAAGGCGCGGCGGCCGATGCGCCGGTCGGCGGCGACCTGCGCCCGGCTGCGCCGCTGCGCGGCGGCTTGCGGCTGGCCAGCA
>JAUYAJ010000296.1 GCA_030693565.1 Rubrivivax sp. | reverse complement strand
TGGCACTCGAAGCCGACATCCTGGTCGAGAACTTCCGCCCCGGCGCACTTGAAGCCTGGGGTCTGGGGCCCGACGATTTGCTGGCCGCCAACCCGCGTCTGATCGTTCTGCGCATCAGCGGCTACGGCCAGACCGGCCCCTACCGCGACAAGCCCGGTTTCGGCGTCGTCGCCGAGGCCATGGGCGGCTTGCGCCACCTGACCGCCGAGCCCGGGCGCACGCCGGTGCGTGTGGGCGTGAGCATCGGCGACACGCTGGCGGCGCTGCACGGCGTCATCGGCGTGCTGATGGCCTTGCAGGAACGCCAGCGCAGCGGCCGCGGCCAGGTCGTCGACGTGGCGCTTTACGAAGCGGTGTTCAACTGCATGGAAAGCCTGTTGCCCGAGTACAGCGCCTTCGGCGCCGTGCGTGGCCCGGCCGGCAGCGCGCTGCCCGGCATCGCGCCCAGCAACGCCTACGCCTGCAGCGACGGCCATGCGCTGGTGGCTGGCAATGGCGACAGCATCTTCCGCCGGCTGATGGCGGTGATCGGCCGCGCCGACCTGGGCGCCGACCCGGCACTGGCCGACAACAGTGGCCGCGTCGCCCGCGTCGACGAGATCGACGCCGCCATCGGCGCCTGGACCGCGACGCGCACGGTCGAGCAGGTGCTGGCCGCGCTCGACGCCGCCGCGGTGCCGGCCGGGCGCATCTACACCGTGGCCGACATCGCGCGCGACCCGCACTACGCGGCTCGCGGCATGCTGCAAAGCGTCGAGATGGACGACGGCAGCCAGCTCGCCGTGCCCGGCATCGTGCCAAAGCTGTCACGCACGCCGGGTGCGCAGCGCAGCAAGGCGCCGACGCTGGGTCAGGACACCGAAGCCGTGCTGGCGGCGCTGGCCGGCCGGCGCCGCTGAGCGTACTGCGCCTGCCGCTGCGCTGACGGACGACGCTCAGACGAAGCCGCAGGCCTCGTCCAAGCTCAGGCGCGGATAGGCCGCCTTCAAGGCGCTGACGTCGCCGTAGCCCAGGTTGCACAGCATGTTGGTGCGCACCGATGTGCCGGCCCAGAACTCGCGGTCCACAGCGGCGGCGTTGAAGCCCGACATCGGGCCGCAGTCCAGCCCGAGCAGGCGCGCCGCCAGGATCAGGTAGCCCGCCTGCAGGCTGCTGTTGCGCAGCGCGGTCGACTCAGAGGTTGAGAGGCAATCCCAGGGGCCGATGGGGTTGCCTTTCAACCTCTCGATCTGGCCGGGCTTGCCCTCGTAATAGCTGACGGCGTCGGTCTTGTGGGCGAACAGCGTCGGCAGCCGGCTGGCGAAGTCGAGGTCCTGGCCCAGGATGGCCACCACTGGCGCGCCGCTGGTCTTGGCCACGTTGCCAGGGTTGACGCAGGCCAGCAGCCGCGCCTTGGCGTCGTCGGACTGGACGAACAGCAAGCGCAGCGGCTGGCAGTTCATCGAGGTCGGACCCTGCTTGACCAGTTCATAGAGCTGACGCAGCAGTTCGGGGGCCACGGGCCGCGCCTGCCACTGGGCATGGGTGCGGGCGCCGGTGAACAGCCGCTGGGCTGCAAGTGCGAATTCGGGCGAAATCACCAAGGGTAACTCCGGAGTTTGAGTTATCGATAATAAGTTTCCAAGTGAATTTTGTCGATTAAAGTGCTGCATCGACAGAAATGCCAATGCTGAGGTCGATGGGTTGGCGCCGGATCCGTTCCGGCGCGGTGCCTGTCACCCCGCAGCACAACCACGGAGATGCGATGAGATTGATCAGCTTTGAGAGCCGCGGAGTGGCCGACTGGGGTGCCCAGGTCGGCGACGGCGTCGTCGAGAGCGCGCGCCTGGGCGCGCAGATGCCGGCCACGCTGCAGGGCTTCATCGAGCAATGCGAGCAGTCACCCGGCCTGCTGGCGCAGACGGCGGCGCGTGCCGCCATCGAAGCGCCGGCGCCGATGGCGCAGCGCCGCCTGCTGCCCTGCGTGCCCAAGCCGGGCAAGATCGTCTGCCTGGGCGTCAACTACATCGACCACGCCAAAGAAGGCGGCAACCAGATCGGCGACTACCCGGCGATGTTCCTGCGCTGCGCCAGCTCGCTGCTGGCGCATGGCGCGCCGCTGCAGGTGCCGCGCATCTCCGACAAGCTCGACTTCGAGGCCGAACTGGCGGTGATCATCGGCCGCACGGCGCGCTTCGTTTCCGAGGCCCAGGCGCTGAACCACGTGTTCGGCTACGCCTGCTTCAACGACGGCTCGCTGCGCGACTACCAGCGCCGCACCACGCAGTGGACGATCGGCAAGAACTTCGATGCCACCGGCGCCTTCGGCCCGGCGCTGGTGACGGCCGATGAACTGCCGCCGGGCTGCGTCGGGCTGCGCATCCAGTCGCGCCTGAACGGCCAGGTGATGCAGGACGCCAGCACCGCCGACATGGCCTTCGGCGTCGCCCGCACCATCTCGCTGCTGAGCGAGTGCATGACGCTCGAGCCTGGCGACCTGATCGTCATGGGCACGCCGGGTGGCGTCGGCTACGCGCGCACACCGCCGGTGTGGATGAAGGCCGGCGACACCATCGAGGTCGACATCGAAGGCGTGGGCGTGCTCAGCAACAGGGTGGTCGCATGAAGAACATCGAGCTCGGCAACATCACGCCAACGGTCGTCGCCAGTTTCGACGGCTTGCCCGATGCGCGCCAGCGCGAACTGGTGCAATGCCTGGTCGGACACATCCACCAGTTCGCCAAAGACGTGCGGCTGACGCATGAAGAGTGGCGCGCCGCGCTTGGCTTCCTGCACCGCGTGGGCGACATCTCCACCGACAGCCGCAGCGAGTTTTCGCTGCTGTCCGACGTCACCGGCCTGTCCAGTCTGGTCGACGTGCTGGCCTCCGACCCCTCGGCCACACCGGGCAGCGTGCTCGGGCCCTTCCACACCGTGGGCTCGCCCTGGATGGACAACCCGGTCAACCTGATCGCCGCCAACGAAGGCCGGCCGGTGCTGCTGCGCGGGCGCGTGTGCAACACCGACGGCGAGCCGCTGCCGCAGGCGACGCTGGACTTCTGGCAGAACGCCGCCGACGGCTTGTACTGGCAGCAAGACCCGAACCAGCCCACCGACAACCTGCGCTGCCAGTTGCGCATGGACGCCCAAGGCGGCTTCGAGATCGCCACCATCCGCCCGGTGCCCTACCAGATCCCGCTCGACGGCCCGGTCTGGGCCGACCTGGTCGGCCCCGCCGGCTTGAGCGGCTGGCGGCCGGCGCACTTCCACCTCGTCGTCTCGGCGCCCGGCCACCACAGCTTGGTGACCGAACTGTTCGACGCCGAAGACCCCTATCTCGAAAGCGACGCCGTGTTCGGCGTTCGTGCGGCACTGGTCGGGCGTTATGCCCAGCAGACCGACCCGGCGGCTTGCGCCCGCCATGGCCTGCCAGGCCCGGATTGCCTGGTGATGTCGATTGATTTGCGCTTGGCGCCGGTCGCGCCGACCCCCTGACCCCCCCTCTAGAGGAGACTGACGATGTTCAAGCAAGCAGCACTGTGCGCCCTGACGGTGGCGCTGGCCAGCCCGGCCTTCGCCCAGGAATGGCCCAAGGCCAAGCCCATCACCTTCACCGTCGCTTTCGGCGCCGGCAGCTCGACCGACATCATTGCCCGCACCGTGGGCCAGAAGCTGTCGGAGTCCATTGGCCAGGCGGTGGTGGTCGACAACAAGCCGGGCGCCGGCGGCACCATCGGTGCCCAGCTGGTCAAGCGCGCCGCGCCCGATGGCTACAACATCCTGGTGATCAGCGTGTCTTACGCGGTCAACCCCAGCCTGTATCCGAATGCCGGCTACGACCCCTTGACCGACTTCATGCCCGTGGTGCTGGGCCCGAGCACGCCCAACATCATCACCGTCCACCCGTCGGTGCCTGCCCGCAGCATCAAGGAGCTGGTCGAGCTGGCGAAGAAGGACAAGCTGTCCTACGCGTCGTCGGGCATCGGCACCACCACCCACTTGTCGATGGAACGCATGAAGATCGCCACCGGCGTCGACATCGTCCACGTGCCCTACCAGCCGGCGCAAGCCATCGGCGCCGTGGTCGCCGGCCACACCCAGGTGTCGAGCACCTCGATGCCGCCCGCCGTGCCGCAGGTCAAGGCGGGCACCGTGCGCGCGCTGGCGGTGACCAGCGCGCAGCGCTCGCCCGCGCTGCCCGACGTGCCGACGATGAACGAGTCGGGCTTCAAGGACTTCGACGACCTGACCTGGTTCGCCTTCTTCGCCCCCGCCGGCACGCCGGCGGCGGTGGTCGAGCGGCTCAATGCCGAGATCAACAAGATCATGGAGATGCCCGACGTCGTCGCCAAGTTCGCCGACCAAGGCCTGAGTTCGCGCCGCAACACCGTGGCCGAGTTCAACACCTACCTGCGCAGCGAGATCCCGAAGTGGGCCAAGGCGGTCAAGGACTCCGGCGCCACGGTCAAGTGACCAGCACCGACCAGGCGCCCACCATGGATGGCGGCAGCTGGCAGGCGCACATCGACCATGTGCGCGCCAAGGGCGTGCTGGCCAAGCCGCTGTTCGTCATCCTGACGACGCCAGTGGGCACGGTCGAGTCGCTGCAAGCGCAACTCGGCGCCCACCTGGCTTACCAGAAGGACCTGGAGGCCTGCGGCATCACCTTTGCCGCCGGGCCTTTCGCCGACGACAGCGGCCGCGAGTGGAGCGGCGAAGGCATGATCATCGTGCGCGCAGCCTCGCTGGCCGAGGCCCAGCGCATTGCCGAGGCCGACCCGATGCACCAGTCCGGCCTGCGGCGTTACCGCATCCGGCCCTGGCTGCTCAACGAAGGTTCGTACACGGTCACGGTGCGTTACTCAGAGCAGCACCGTTCGGTGCTCTGACGCGCACGGGCAGTGCAGGCAGCAGCATGGGAAACATCCGACTCAAGACGACGATCACGATGCGCATGGAAGGGGTGGCGCACAGCCACTCGCGCACCGACGTCAGCATCCGCGGGCTCACCCAGGTCATCGACGAACCGGTCGAGCGCGGTGGCACCAACCAGGGCATGAGCCCGACCGAGACCTTCGTCGCTTCGCTGATCGGCTGCACCAGCGTCATCAGCCACAAGGTGGCGCACAAACACGGCATCGAACTGCACGACATGAAGGTCAGCGTCGCGGCCGACTTCGACCGTCGCGGCGTCACCTTGGTCGACGACGTCGCCGTGCCCTTCCCGGCGATGACGATGACGGTGAACGTGCGCAGCGACGCCAGCCCCGATCAGGTCAACCTGCTGCGCCGGGAGCTGGCGATGTTCTGCCCGATCTCCAAGCTGGTGCGTGCCTCGGGCACGGTGCTGACCGAAGTCTGGAACGTTCTGCCCATCGTGCAACCGGGGTGATCATGAAGACTTTGCAACAGGCCTGCATCGGGCTGCTGGCGCTGGCCGCCTGCGTGTTTCACGCCGCCCAGGCGCAGCCGCTGGCGGCCGACGAGTTCCGCGTCACCTTGCTCGGCACCGGCAGCCCGGCACCGATCATGAAACGCTTCGGCCCCGGTGTGCTGGTGCAGGCCGGTGGCAAGAACCTGCTCATCGACGCCGGCCGCGGCGTCACCCAGCGGCCCTTGCAGTGCGGCGTCACGCTGGGCAAGGTCGACGCGCTGTTCGTCACCCACCTGCATTCCGACCACGTGGTGGGCATCCCCGACCTCTGGCTGACCGGCTGGCTCGAGGCCAGCTACGCGCAGCGCAAAGGGCCGTTCGTCGCCTATGGCCCCACCGGCACGCAAGGCCTGATGGACGGGCTGGTCAAGGCTTATGACTGGGACGTCAAGGCGCGCATCGCCGATCAAGGCCTCAAGCCCGAGGCCATCGCCGCCCAGGTCACCGAGATCCAGCCCGGTGTCGTCTACGACCAGGGCGGGATCAAGGTCACCGCGATCGAGGTCGACCATGGCGAGAAGCTCACGCCGGCCTTTGGCTACCGCATCGATCACGGCGGCCGTTCGGTCACCATCTCCGGCGACACCCGCTTGAGCGAAAACCTGATCGACAAGGCCGCAGGCACCGACTTGCTGATCCACCAGGTGGCCGCGGCCAGCGAGGCCTTGCTGAAGATCCCCACCTTCCGCGTCATCCTGGCCCACCACACCCAGCCTGAAGAGGCTGCCACGGTGTTCAACCGCGGCAAGCCCAAGCTGGCCGTCTACTACCACTTCGTGCTGCTGGGCGTGCCCGGCATCCCGGCGCTGAGCGAGAAGGAAGTCTTCGCCGCCACGCGCAAGACCTAGGCCGGCCCGCTGCTGATCGGCGAAGACCTGATGGCCTTTCGCATCGAGCGCGACCCGGTCGTGCAGCTGCCGCCGCGGGCGCCCTGAAGTCCGCGCCCCGCGCGAGCCTGAACCGGAGTCTTCCATGCAACGACGACACCTGCTCCAGGCCTGGCCGGTGCCGACCTGCGCATCGGCGCGGCGGCAACCCGCTTCATCGATGCCGAGCGCAGCCAGTGGAAATCCATCGTTGCCGCGCTGGGCAAGCTCACCGGGGGCTGACCGTCATGGCCGAACACCTGATTGCGATTCATTCGAGCCTGGACCTGGCCACGGCCAGCCGCATCACCGACCAAGCCTTGCGGTTGCGCCGCGAAAACGGTTTGCTGCCACTGACCATCGCCGTGCTCGACAGCGGCGGCAACCTGGTCAGCTTTCGCGGCGAAGCCGGTTGCGGCGTGATGCGCCACGACATCGCCACCGGCAAGGCCTGGGCCGCGCTCGGCATGGGCATGGCAACGCGGCAGATCCGCGACCGCCCGGCCGACCGGCCGAACTTCCAGAGCGCGCTGGCCGCGGTGTCGCAAGGGCGCTTCATCCCGACCCCGGGCGGGGTGCTGATCCCGAATGCGCAGCAGCAGGCCATTGGCGCCGTTGGCATCAGCGGCGACGCATCCGACAAAGACGAGTTCTGCGCCATTCGCGCCATTCAGGGCGCCGGCCTGCTCGCCGAGCCGCCCGAGCCGCTTCCGGACCGGAACCAGAGCGGACTTTGACGACCGCCGGGCCGGCACCGGCCGGCGTGGCCCGCTTGCCTGCCGGCCGGCGGCAACGTCGTGCGCATCGACGGCCACTTCGCACCGCACGGCTGAGCCTGGCCCGGCGCCGCCAGATGCCGTCAGACGGCGTGGCCGCGCCCGCGCGCCTGGTTGGCCACCACGTCGGTGGTTCGTGTGTAGTGCTCGCCGAGCAGGCGCACGGCGTCGTCGGCGCGGCCTTCGATGGCGGCTTCGAAGATCGCCACATGCTCGGCATGCTCGTTGCGCGAGCTGAAGCTCTTGTCGGCCGCGACCTGGCGAAAGCGATAGGCCTCGTCGGCCAGGCTGTCGCAGAAAGCGCGCAGCCAGCGCGACGGGCAGCGCGCCAGCAGCCCGCGGTGGAACTCGCGGTGCAAGGCCTCCCAGGCCGGGTTGGGCACATGGTGGTCGGTGGACAGCGAACGCGGCGTGCGCGACAGGCGGTGCACCAGCAGCACGAGCTGGTCTTCCCAGGCGGCGTCGCGGCGCTCGATCGAGTCGCGCAGCGCCAACCCTTCGACCTGCAGCCGGCTGCGCGTCAGCACCGGCAACTCGTCCCACTGCATGGCAGCAACGCTGAAGCCGCGCTGGTCGGTGCGCGCCACCAGACCCTCGGCCGAGAGCCGGCTCAGCGCTTCGCGCAGCGGGCTGGCGCCGACTTCGTAGCGTGTGCACATGGCCTCGACGCGCAGCTTGCTGCCCGGTTCGAGCAGGCCGTGGGTGATGTCGTCGCGCAAGCGCTCATAGACGGCGCTGGCCCGCGTCGTGGTCGAAGCCTCGTCGGACAAGGGGTTGGGCAGCGCCGGTTTTCTGGCCATCGTGGTCTGCGTCGTTTTATCGATTAAACAGAGTTTAGGCGGAAGTGGCGGCGGCCGGGCGTTGTGGCGCTGGCTGCTCAGGGCTGGGCGTTCAAGGTCTCCGCGCGCGCCAGCGGCTCGAACTCGGCGCGGCTCTTGTTCGTCCACGCGTTGATGGCCTTGGCCATCTCGGCGACGTCGAAGATCGCGCTTTGCAGCAGCGTCATCTGCTGCAGCGCTTCGGCGGTGCTGTGGTCGCGGGCGTAATTGAGCGCCATCTTGCTGCCGGCCACCGCCAGCGGCGACTTGGCGGCGATGCTGTCGGCCAGCTTGAGCGCATGGGCCAGCGTGGCCGCGGCGTCGGGCAGCACGGCGTTGACCAGGCCGACGGCGAGCGCACGCTCGGCGCCCAGGCGCTCGCCGGTATAGGCCATTTCGCGCGCCACGCCGTCGGGGATGATCTTGGGCAGGCGCTGCAGCACGCCCAGGTCGGCCGCCATGCCGATGTGGATTTCCTGCACGGTGAAAAAGGCCTCGGCGCTGCACACGCGCAAGTCGCAGGCGCTGGCCAGGTCGAGCGCGCCGCCGATGCAGCCGCCCTGGATCGCGGCGATGATCGGAAAACGCGCGTCTTCCAGCACGCTGAAGCAGTGCATCAACTGGCGCAGCCCGTCCTGGAAAGCCAGCCGCGAGCGTGCGCTGCTGGTGTCGAGCATCGCCAGCCCGCCGGCAAACACCTCGAGCGCCATGCCGGCGCTGAAATGTTTGCCGGTCGACGAGATCACCAGCGCGCGCGTGCGGCCTTCGGCATTGAGCGCCTGCACCGCGTCGCGCAGCGCCGGGAAGAAGTCCGGCGCCATCGTGTTGAGCCGCTCGGGGCGGCACAGTTGCAGATGGGCCACGCCGCTGGCGGCTTGTTCGAGGGTGAAAAAAGCATCGCTCACGGGGCGCTCCACAGGGTTTGTCGACTGGCTCAGCATAGCGCCGCCATGCTCCAATCCCGCCATGGAAACGCTGACGACGGCCGACGGCATCGCCTTGCACTGCCGCCATTGGCCATTGGCCACGCCGCGCGGTCAGGTGCTCGTCGTCCACGG
>JAUYAJ010000288.1 GCA_030693565.1 Rubrivivax sp. | reverse complement strand
TCGTGGATCTTGGGCAGGTAGGCCTCGGGCCATTTACGGATGCCTGGGATGCGCGAGCCCTCGCTGGGCTGGGCGCCGATGATGCGCACCTGCGGGCTTTGCTGCTTGAGGTAGCGCGAGACCCCGGTGATGGTGCCGGTCGTGCCCATCGCGCTGACGAAGTGCGTGACCCGGCCGTGGGTGTCGGCCCAGATCTCGGGGCCGGTGGTCTCGTAGTGGATGCGCGGGTTGTCTTCGTTGGCGAACTGGTCGAGCACCCGGCCCTTGCCATCACGCTGAAGCTGCTCGGCGAGGTCGCGGTCGTATTCCATGCCGCCCGAGCGCGGCGTCAGGATCAGCTCGGCACCGAAGGCCTTCATGGTCTGCGCGCGCTCGATCGACAAGTCCTCCGGCATGATCAGCAGCATGCGGTAGCCGCGCATTGCCGCCGCCATCGCCAGCGCAATGCCGGTGTTGCCCGAGGTGGCCTCGATCAAGGTGTCGCCGGGGCGGATGTCGCCGCGCTCCTCGGCGCGGCGGATCATGCTGATCGCCGGCCTGTCCTTGACCGATCCGGCCGGGTTGTTGCCTTCGAGCTTGCCCAGGATGACGTTGCCACGGCGCTCGTTGTCGGCGCCGGGCAGGCGTTGCAGCCGCACCAGCGGCGTGCGGCCGATGGCATCTTCCAGGGTCAGGTAGGCCGGTGCGGCCGAGTCGGTCATGCTGTGCTCCTCGCTGCCGTGATTGTCGCAGCGCGGGCGCCGGACCGCTCGAGCCCGCATGCCATAATCCGCCGCTTCATGCGTGCCATTGGCAGCGACCCTTGCCCGGGTGGCGAAATCGGTAGACGCAGGGGACTCAAAATCCCCCGCCGCAAGGCTTGCCGGTTCGAGTCCGGCCCCGGGCACCAACGGGCTTTCGCACGACGCATGATGACTGTCGTTTCGCCTGGCTTGGCGCGCCGCATCGCGCACGGCAGGCGGAAAATCCCCAACTGCCCCGCATCCACATGCCGCCGATTCCGCCTGTCACCAAAGCGCTGATGATCATCTGCACGGCGATCTTCGTGGCGCAGTTGATGTTGCCACTGGACCTGTGGTTTGCGCTGTGGCCGCTGGCCACCGATCGCTTCGGCCCCTGGCAGCTGGTCACCTACGCCTTCCTGCACGGCAGCACCTTCCACCTGTTCTTCAACATGCTCGGCCTGTGGATGTTCGGCTCCGAGCTCGAGCGCCTGTGGGGCCATCGCCGCTACCTGCAGTTCCTGCTCGCGGGCGTGCTCGCAGCGGCGCTGGCGCAACTCGTCGTCACCTGGCTGACACGTTCTGGCGTGCCCACGGTGGGTGCTTCGGGCGGCCTGTTCGCACTGCTGCTGGCCTTCGGCATGCTGTTCCCGAACCGCATCATCATGCCGCTGTTCCCGCCGATCCCGATGAAGGCCCGCACCTTCGTGCTCTTCTTCGGTGGCCTGGAGCTCCTGCTGGGCTACCTGGACCGCAGCGGTGTGGCGCATTTCGCCCACCTGGGCGGCATGGTCGGGGGTTTCCTGATGATTCGCTACTGGCGCGGCCAGCTGCCGTTCACCCGCCGCCGGCGCTGAGGCACGCGCGCCCGCGCAGGCCTATGATGCCAGCAGCTTGATCGCTGCTGACGGAGGCCGCCGATGTCGCACACCGCTTTGCTTTCCTGCCTGCGCGCTGCCGTGCTGTGTGCCAGCGCCGTGGCCGCCACCGCGCTGGCCCAGCCAGCCCCGCCCGGTGACAGCGCCCGCCAAGCGCTGCAGCTCGCCAGCGACGCTGTCGTCGGCCTGCGCGCGCAAGCTGTGGACGGCGCCCATTCGGCGCGCACCCTGGGCCGGGCCCGCCAGGGTTCGGGCGTGGTCATCGGCGCCGACGGCCTGGTGCTGACGATCGGCTACCTGATTCTTGAAGCCGAACAAGTGATGCTGCGCACCGACGACGGCCGCGACATCCCGGCCCGAGTCATCGCCTACGACCTGGCCACCGGCTTCGGCCTCGTGCAGTCGCTCACGCCGCTGAAGCTGCCGGCGGTGCCGCTGGGCCGCTCGGGCACCCTGGCCGATGCCGAGCCGCTGATGATTGCCAGCGGCGGCGTCGGCGGCGCCATCAGCATGGCGCAAATGGTGTCGCGGCGGCCGTTCTCGGGTTACTGGGAGTACCACGTCGACGGCGCCGTGTTCACCAGCCCGCCGCGCGGCGACCACAGCGGCGCCGGCCTCTTCAACGGCCGCGGCGAACTGGTCGGCATCGGCTCGCTGGTGGTGGCCGACGCCCTGGGCGCCACCGGCCCGCCACGGCCGGGCAACATGTTCGTGCCGATCGACCTGCTGCTGCCCATCCTCGACGAGTTGCGCGCCCATGGCCGCTCGGCCGCCAGCGAACGTGCCTGGCTGGGCATCAACTGCGTCGAACATGCCGGCGCCGTGCGCGTGGTGCGCGTCAATCCCGACAGCCCGGCCGACGTTGCCGGCTTGGAGGTCGGCGACCGCGTCGTCGGCATCGACGGTGTCGCCGTCGGCGCGGTCGAACAGCTGTGGAAGACGCTGTGGGCCGGGCCCAAAGCCGAGCGCGAAGTGACGCTCGAGATCGAGCGCGACGGCAGCAAGCGCACGGTGACGGTGTTCAGCGTCGACCGTGCGAAGACGCTGCGCCGGGCGCAGGGGGTGTGAGTTCGGCCAGTAGACCGTCGCGAACGGACGGGTAACGCAGCCGCAGCCGCAATTCATCCTTGAGCCTGTTGTTGGCGAGCCGGCGCGACTCGCCCATGAAGCTCAGCTGCAGCGGCGCCAGCGTCTGTTCGGCCGTCTGGCGGCTGATGCGCGGCGGCCGTGGCAGGCCGCAAAGGTCGGCTGCAAGGTCGAAGTAGTCACCCATGCGCAGTTCGGTGTCGTCGCTGGCGTGATAGACGCGCTGCGGCGCGCCGCGCAGCAGCGCTGCGGCGCAGGCCCGCGCCAGATCGTCGGCGTGGATGTGGTTGGTGAAGACGTCGTCGTCAACCGTCAGCACCGGGCTGCCGCGCAGCAGCCGATCGCGCGGGTGGCCGCCCGGCCGGTCGGCGGCGTAGATGCCGGGCACACGCAGGATCGACACGCAAACCCCGCTGCGGCGCCCGTACCAGCGCAGCTGGGCTTCGGCGTCGGCACGGCGCCGCGCCCGCGGTGTCGCCGGTCGCAGCGCGCGCGTCTCGTCGAAGGCGGCGCCGCCGCAGTCGCCATAGACACCGCTGGTGCT
>JAUYAJ010000285.1 GCA_030693565.1 Rubrivivax sp. | reverse complement strand
CGGCGGCCCGCGCCGGCGCTCTTCGTCGGCGCGCTCGCGCTGGTACTGGGCGCGGCGCTGGCGGTGGCCGACTTCGGCCGCGTGGCGGCGATTTTTTCCGCCGCCCCTGGCTCACCGCCGCTGGAGCAGCGCATCGCCGCTGGTCAGCGCAGCGTGCTGTTTTCCCACCATGCCGACTATGCCGCCGTCACCTCGGGCTTGCCGATCAGCGGCGGCCTGCAGGCTTTCGGCGGTGCCAGCCACTACCTGCTCGACACCCGGCTGATGGTGGCCTGGGCGAAGGCGCTGGCGCAGGACGGCCAGGTCGACGCCGCGCGCCACCTGGCGCAGCGCTTGCGCGAATTCAGGAGTCCGCTGTCTCAGGACTTCTTTGCCGCTTGCGACGCCTCGGCCGCGGCGAGTGCCGCTGCGGCGCCGTTCCAGTGCAGCGCGCCGCAGCAGGCGCTGTCGTGGCGCGACTTCGAAGCGCGCTGACTCGCCTTCAGGCGCCCTCAGGCGACCAGTCGCCCGATTTGCCGCCCGACTTGTGCAGCACGCGGATCTCGCCCATCACCATGCCGCGGTCGGCGGCTTTGCACATGTCGTAAACCGTCAGCAAGCCGACCTGGACCGCGGTCAGCGCTTCCATCTCGACGCCGGTGCGGCCGAAGCTCTCGACCTGCGCGGTGCAGCGCACGCTGTGGGTGGCGGCGTCGAGCTCGAAATCGACCGCCACGCGGGTGATGGGCAGCGGGTGGCACAGCGGCACCAGGTCGGCGGTGCGCTTGGCGCCCTGGATGGCGGCGATGCGCGCCACCGCGATGACGTCGCCTTTCTTGGCCTGGCCGCTGGCCACCAGCGCGAAGGTGGAGGGCAGCATGCGGATGACGCCGCTGGCACGCGCCACGCGGTGGGTTTCGACTTTTGCCGAGACATCGACCATGTGGGCCTGGCCTTGGGCGTCGAAGTGTGTCAGCGGTGAGTTCATGGGATGGAAACAAAGGGGCAATGCGGCGGTGTCATCATAGCCAGCCGTTCTGCACTGCGCCCCGCCGGAGCGCGGCGGCTGAACCCCGGTCTTTGCCGGAGCCCCTTCCGGCCCACGCACGCGAGAGCGCCTTGAATCCATCCCCTTGCAAGACTTGGCAGCGCGCGCTGGCGCTGTTGCTGGCCACCAGCCTGGCGCTGCCGGCGCCCTTGCTGCACGCCCAGGTGCGCCTGCCGGCGCTGGGCGAATCGGTGGGCGACGACTTCAGCATCGGCACCGAGCGGCGGCTGGGCGAGCAAATCATGCGCGAAATCCGCCGCGACCCCGACTACCTTGACGACCCGGTGCTGCTGGAATACCTGCAGTCGCTGTGGCAGCCGCTGGTGGCTGCCGCGCGCGTGCGCGGCGATGTCGTGCCCGAGATCGAGTCGCAGTTCGCCTGGGAAGCCTTCCTCGTGCGTGACCGCAGCGTCAACGCCTTCGCCTTGCCTGGCGGTTATGTCGGCGTGCACCTCGGGCTGATCGCCATCACCTCGAGCCGCGACGAATTGGCCTCGGTGCTGGCGCATGAACTGGCGCATGTGACGCAGCGCCACATCGCCCGCAGCGTGGTCAACTCGCAGCGCGCCTCGCTGGTCGGCCTGGCCGGCTTGCTGCTGGGGGTCTTCGCCGCCGCCCGCAGCGGCAGCGCCGACGCCGCCAATGCCGCCATCGTCGGCGGTCAGGCGGTGGCCGCGCAGGGCCAGCTGAATTTCTCGCGCGACATGGAGCGCGAGGCTGACCGCATCGGTTTTGGCCTGCTGGCCCAGGGCGAGTTCGTGCCCTCGGGCATGGCGGCGATGTTCGAAAAACTCGACGGCGCCAGCCGGCTCAATGACAGCAACGCATTCCCCTATCTGCGCAGCCACCCGCTGACGATCGACCGCGTCAGCGAAGCGCGTTCGCGCATGCTGCAGCCGGCCTCTGTGGCAGCGAAACCACCGCTGCGCCACACCTTGATGCAGGCGCGCGCCCGCGTGCTGATGGACGGCCAGGTCCATGCGCTGCGGCGTCAGCAGCAATTGCTGGGCGCCGCCACCGCCACCGCCGGTGACCTGCCTGCCCGGCTGGGCGCGCTCTACGGCGGCGCGCTGGCGTCGTCGCTGCTCGGCGACCACGATCAGGCGCTGAGCGCCGTGGCGCAGGCGCAGCGCCTGGCGCAGACAGCCCAGCCGCGCGAGCCGCAGGCCGAGCGCTTGCTGGTGCTGCTGCAAGCGCAGGCCTTGCAGCGGCGCGGCGACCCCGCGGCTGCGCTGCAGGCGCTGGACAGCCCGGTCGCGGCCGACGGCGCGCGGCCGATCATGCTGCTGCGCGCCCAGGCCTTGCTCGACCTGCAGCGCCAGGCGGGCGGACGGGCGGCGGTCGACCTTCGCCACAGCACCGAAACCTTGCAGACCTGGGTCGCCGAGCATCGGCAGGACGCTGCCGCCTGGGAGTTGCTGTCGGCCAGCGCCGACGCGCTCGGCCTGCGGCTGCGCTCGCTGCGCGCCGGCGCTGAAGCGCGCGCAGCCCTGGGTGACATCAACGGCGCCATCGACCGCCTGCGTTCGGCCCAGCACTCGACGCACGGCGCGGCGGGTCAGGACTTCATCGAGGCCTCGGTCATCGACGCCCGGTTGCGCCAGCTGCAAGCCCAGCGCCGCCAGCTGCTCGCGGACTCGCAGCGTGGCAATCAGCGCTCGCGCGACGATCCCGACGCGCGGCCGCTGTGACCGCGCGGCGCCGCGCTCACACGGGTGGCGGCAAAGACGATGGCGGAAAGACGCGCTCCATGGCGACGTCGATCACCATGCCGCACAGGCTGTAGATCAGCGAGCCGACCAGGGCGGCGCCGAAGCCGGCGACGTGGAAGCCTTCGAGCACCGAGGCGGTGGCCCAGAACATCAGCGCGTTGATGACGAACAGGAACAGGCCCAGCGTCAGCAGCGTCACCGGCAGCGTCAGCAACACCAGCAGTGGCCGCACCAAGGTGTTCATCAGCCCGAGCACGAAGGCTGCGATCAGCGCGGAGCCGAAGCCGGCGACGCTGACGCCCGAGTAGAGGTAGGCCACCAGCACCAGGGCCGCGGCCAGCAGCAACCAGCGAACGATCAGTTTCATTTGCGCGAGCATACAAGCTCAGGAGGCTGTCGGGCTTTTGGT
>JAUYAJ010000282.1 GCA_030693565.1 Rubrivivax sp. | reverse complement strand
TGTGGCGCTGAAACGCTGGCCGGTGACGGGCGACCGCATGACGCTGGCCGCCTGGCAGCTCGCCATCGGCGCCGGCTGCGGCGGCCTGGGCGCGCTGCTGGCCGGCGAGCGCGGCCTGATCGGGCCGCTGACGCCGGAGGTGCTGGCGGCGCTGCTGTTCCACATCGTGCTCGGCACGGCGCTGGCCTACTGGCTGTGGTTCAAGCTCAGCGAGCAGGTCGACGCCACCGTCGCCGCGCTGACCACGCTGGCGGTGCCGGTGGTCGGCGTGCTGGGCGCGATGGCACTGGTGGGCGACCGCCCGAGCAGTGCCGACTGGTGGGGTTTCACCCTGGTGCTGGGCGGCGCCGCAGCGGCGATGCTGCGGCTGCGCAGTGCCGCGCCAACGGAGGGCCGATGAAACGTTTGCTGAGCCTGTGGGCCTGGGCCGCGCTGGCGGCCAGCGCCGCCGCCCAGCCGCTGGAGAAATCCAACGTGCGCGCCGGCAACTACGAGGTGCCGCTCGAGATCGCCAAGCCGGCCGGCGCCGGCCCGCACCCGCCGCTGCTCTACATCCATGCCAAACGCGGTTTCGAAAACGAAGACCGCGCCCACATGCGCGAGTTGGCGGCGCAAGGCTTTCTGGTACTGGCACCCGACTGGCAGGCCGGCAACATGGTCGAGCGCTGGCCCGACCGCCACATTCCGGAGACCGAGGCCGATGTCGACGCCGCGCTGACGGCGCTGCTGGCGCGCAGCGATGTCTGCAAAGGGCCGGCAGGCATCGTCGGCGTCTCGCGCGGACCGTACTTCGCCACCTTGCTGGCGGCGCGGCGGCCGCGCGATGTTGCCGCCATCGTTTCCTACTACGGCCATTTCCAGAACCCGAACGCACCCGAGCCACAGCAGCTGTTCTCGGTCGCGCCCGAGCTGGCGAAAGTGAATGCGCCGGTGCTGATGCTGATCGGCGACGCCGACTTCGAACTGCGCCGCATCGTCAACGGCCGCGCCTTCTACGCGCTGTGGGAGCGCGGCGTGACGGTCGAGCTGCAGATGTACCCGCTGGCGCGGCGCGCCTTCGACTTCCGTGCCGACGCCACGCCCGAGGAGAAAATCGCCGCCCGCCACGCCCGCGCGCGCGCCAAGGACTGGCTGGTGCGGCACATGAAGCTCGCGCCCGGCGGGCGCTGCGCGGGCTGATCGTGGCTCAGCTGGTTGCCAGCCGCGTCTCGACCAGCCGGGCGTAGAAAGCCGCGCCCAGCGGCAGCGCGGCGTCGTTGAAGTCGTAGCCCGGGTTGTGCACTTCGCAGCCGCCTTCGCCTTCGCCGTTGCCGATGTTGATGTAGCAGCCGGGCACCTGCTCGAGCATGAAGGAGAAGTCCTCCGAGGCCATGATCAGCGGCGGCTGGCGGTCGACCTTGTCGGCACCAACCAGTTCGCCGCAGATGCGCGCCGCGAAGTCGGCCTCGGCGGTGTCGTTCACGGTCGGCGCGAAGAGGGCGCGGAAGTCGAGTTCGGCGCTGGCGCCGAAGGCCGCGGCGGTGCTTTCGGCGATGCGCCGCATCGAGACCTCGATCAGCGCCATCACCTCTTTCGAGAACGCGCGCACCGTGCCGCCCAGCGTGGCGGTCTGCGGGATCACGTTGTAGGCCTCGCCGGCGTGGATGCGCGTCACCGACACCACCGCCGTCTGCACCGGCGCGACGTTGCGCGCGACGATGCTTTGCAGCGACACCGCAATCTGCGCCGCCACCAGCGCGGCGTCGACGCTGGCCTCGGGCCGCGCGCCATGCGCGCCACGGCCGGTGACGCGGATGTCGAAGAAGGCGCCGCCGGCCATCATCGGCCCGCCGCGCACGGCAAAGCGCCCCACCGCCAGGCTGGGCCGGTTGTGCATGCCGAAGATGGCGTCGCAGGGAAAGCGCTCGAAGAGGCCGTCGTCGATCATCGCCTTGGCGCCGCCCAGGCCTTCTTCGGCGGGCTGGAAGATGAAGTGCACGACGCCGTCGAAGCGCCGCGTGCGCGCCAGGTGGCTGGCGGCGCCGAGCAGCATCGCCGTGTGGCCGTCGTGGCCGCAGGCGTGCATGACGCCGGCATGCTGCGAGCGGTGGGCGAAGGCATTGGCTTCGGTGATGGGCAGCGCGTCCATGTCGGCGCGCAGCCCCACAGAGCGCGTGCTGCTGCCAACCCGCAGCGTGCCGACGACGCCGGTGCGGCCGACACCGCGCACCACGTCGATGCCCTCGGCTTCAAGTTGTCGCGCCACCAGTTCGGCAGTGCGCGACTCTTCGAAGCCAAGCTCGGGGTGGGCGTGAATGTCGCGCCGCCAGGCGGTCATCTGCTCGTGCAGCGGGGCTATGAGTTCGATGGTCGACATGCGGGGCGCTCCAGTCCGGATGGCCGGCCATCATAGGTGGGGCGCGCCGATAATGCCGCCGCACCGACCGGGACCGACGATGACCCAACGCATCCAGACCTGTTTGCCTGCCCGCCTGTTCGGCGGCTTGCTGTGCGCCCTGCTGGCGCTCTCAAGCACCCATCTGCAAGCGCAGACCGAGGTTCAGGTGCCCAGCCTGGACGCTGCCGATGGGAGTGCACCGCTGCGCGGCCACTGGTTCGCCGCCGGCGGCGCCGGAGCGCGCCCGGCCATCGTGCTGCTGCACGGCTGTGGCGGCGCCTACGACGCCCAGGGCCGCTTGTCGTCGCGCATGCTCGACTACAGCGCGCTGCTCAACGCCCAGGGCTGGCACGCGCTGGTGCTGGACTCGCTGACGTCGCGCGGCGAGCGCCAGCTGTGCACGCAGCCCATCGGTGGCCGCGCCATCACCCAGGTGCAGCGCCGGCGCGACGCGCTCGGCGCGCTGCAGTGGCTGGCGGCGCGCGACGATGTCGACGCCGCCCGGCTGGTGCTGCTGGGCTGGTCGCATGGCGGCAGCACGGTGCTGGCCGCCACCAACCTGAATCAACGCGAAGTCCGGGCCGCCGCGCAGCGACCGCGCGCCGCGGTGGCCTTCTACCCCGGCTGCAGCGCCGACCTGCAGCGCAATTACGCACCCAATGCGCCGCTGCTGCTGCAGATCGGCGGCGCCGACGACTGGACCCCGGCCGCGCCCTGTGAGGCACTGGTCGCGTCGGCCGCCGAGCCGCGCCCGCGCCTCGTCGTCCACCCCGGCGCCCACCATGGCTTCGACTCGAACGCGCCCGTGCGGCTGCGCCGCGACGTGCCGGGCGGCGTCAACCCCGGCCAGGGCGTGCATGTGGGCGGCCAGCCCGAGGCATTGGCGCGTTCGCGCGAGGAGTTGCTGGGCTTTCTGCGGCGCGCGCTGCAGTAGCGCCCCAGCGCCGAGGACCGGGCGCTTGCCCGAGTCCGCATGGCGTCGTGACCTTATGGCTATGACTGCGATTGGCGATGCCTAATTGATCAATCGGTCGTCAGTCCCTAGACTGATTGGCGTTGCCTATTGCTGAATTCCCAAGGAGAAAGCCATGACGACCGAAACCAAATGCCCCTTCACCGGTGGCGCCCGCCCGCACAGCGGCGGCCAAGTCCCCAGCAACACCAGCTGGTGGCCGAATCAACTGAATCTGAAGGTCTTGCACCAGCATTCGGAACTGTCCGATCCGATGGGCAAGGACTTCGACTACGCCCAGGCGTTCAAGAGCCTGGACCTGGACGCGGTGATCAAGGACTTGCATGGCTTGATGACCGACTCGCAAGACTGGTGGCCGGCCGACTACGGCCACTACGGCCCCTTCTTCATTCGCATGGCCTGGCACAGCGCCGGCACCTACCGCGTCTCTGACGGCCGCGGCGGCGGCGGTTCGGGCAGCCAGCGCTTTGCACCGCTCAACAGCTGGCCCGACAACGTCAACCTCGACAAAGCGCGCCGCCTGCTGTGGCCGATCAAGCAGAAGTACGGCAGCAAGCTGTCGTGGGCCGACCTGATGATCCTCACGGGCAACGTCGCGCTCGATTCGATGGGCCTGAAAACCTTCGGCTTCGCCGGCGGCCGCCCCGACATCTGGGAACCCGAGGAAAACATCTATTGGGGCGCCGAAGGCACATGGCTGGCCGACGAGCGCTACAGCGGCGAGCGCCAGCTCGAGAATCCGCTCGCCGCCGTCCAGATGGGCCTGATCTACGTCAACCCTGAAGGCCCGAACGGCAAGCCCGACCCGGTGGCGTCGGCACGCGACATCCGCGAGACCTTCGCCCGCATGGCGATGAACGACGAAGAGACGGTGGCCCTGGTCGCCGGCGGCCACACCTTTGGCAAGGCCCACGGCGCTGGCGATCCCAGCCAGTACGTCGGCCCCGAACCCGAAGGCGCCGGCCTCGAAGAGCAAGGCCTGGGCTGGAAGAACAGCATGGGCAGCGGCAAAGGTGTCGACGCCATCGGCAGCGGCCTGGAAGGCGCCTGGACGCCCACCCCCATCCAATGGGACAACAGCTACTTCGAGACGCTGTTCGGCTACGAATGGGAGCTGACCAAGAGCCCGGCCGGCGCCCAGCAATGGAAGCCCAAGGACCCCAAGGCCGCGACCACCGTGCCCGACGCCCATGACCCGGCCAAGCGCCACGCGCCGATGATGTCGACTGCCGACATGGCGATGCGCATGGACCCGGCTTACGAGAAGATCTCGCGGCGCTTCATGGCCAACCCGCAGGAACTGGCCGAGGCCTTCAGCCGCGCCTGGTTCAAGCTGACGCACCGCGACATGGGCCCGCGCGCGCGCTACCTGGGCGCGCTGGTACCCAAGGAAGAGTTGATCTGGCAAGACCCGATCCCGGCCGTCGACCACACGCTGATCGACGAGCAAGACATCGCCGCGCTGAAGGCCAAGATACTCGCCAGCGGCCTGTCGGTCTCGCGGCTGGCGGCCACCGCCTGGGCCTCGGCGTCGACCTTCCGCGGCAGCGACAAGCGCGGCGGCGCCAATGGCGCCCGCATCCGCCTGGCACCACAAAAGGATTGGGCGGTCAACGAGCCGACCGAACTGGCCGCTGCGCTGCAAAAGCTGGGCGCGATCCAGGAAGCCTTCAACGGCGCCGCGCCAGCGGGCAAGAAGGTGTCGCTGGCCGACCTCATCGTGCTCGGTGGCAACGCCGCCATCGAGGAAGCCGCGAAGAAGGGCGGGCAGGCGCTGAAGCTGCCGTTCTCGCCAGGGCGCATGGACGCATCGGCGGCGCAGACCGACATCGAATCGTTCGCCGTGCTGGAGCCCAGCGCCGACGGTTTCCGCAACCACCTGGGCGCCGGCCTCGAGGCGCTGGCCGCCGAGTTGCTGGTGGACCGGGCCAACCTGCTGACGCTGACCGCGCCCGAAATGACGGCACTGGTCGGTGGCTTGCGGGTGCTCAGCATCAATGTCGGGCAGTCGGCGCATGGCGTCTTCACCGCGCGCCCGGGCACGCTGAGCAATGACTTCTTCGTCAACCTGCTCGACATGGGCACGCAGTGGCAGAAGTCAGCCAGCACGCCCGGCGTGATGGAAGGGCGTGACCGGGCCAGCGGCAAGACCAAGTGGACCGGCACCGTCGTCGATCTTGTCTTCGGTTCGAACTCGCAGCTGCGAGCACTGGCCGAGGTCTATGCGAGCAGCGACGCGCAGCAGACCTTTGTACGCGACTTCGGTGCGGCCTGGACCAAGGTGATGAACCTCGACCGCTTCGACCTGGCTTGATTCGGCCACGCAGGCCCCGCTGGGGCCTGCTGCTGAGATGCTGGCCCCGCGGGGCCCGCTCTTGATGTGCCGGCCCTGCGGGGCCAGCGCCAGAAGCTCTGATCCGGCGCTGCGTCAGCAGCGGCCGGATCGCCGGCTGCGCGGCTGCAGCTTGTCAAGGTCGGCAATCTGCTGCTTCAGCAGCACCAGCAAGGCACGGGCCTGGTCGACCGGAAGCCGCAGGCTGCTGCTGGCGGCGCCTTCGTCGCGCAGCGGCCGCGGCAGCACCAGCGCGTCGACGGCAATCTCGATCAAGCCCTTGTCGTGCCGCATCGACTTCAGTCGCTGCACTTCGATGTCATAAGTCTTCACACGCTCTCCTGCGGCCGGGCAAAGCCGGATTGTCCGGGCTCGGCGGCCGCGGCGCCCATTGCTTCGTCAGCCGACGAAACATCGGCGGCGGCGCGAGGCACAGAATCATGGCCACCCAGCCATGCATACAGACCCGCCACCCAGCGCCACGCCGAAGCCGCCGCGCCCTTTCTTCGGCCCCCAGGTCGTGCGCGCCGCCTTCGTGCTCGCCGCCTTCGGCTGGGGCGTGGGCTTTTACGGGCCGCCGGTGTTTCTGCACGCGGTGGGCGTGCGCACCGGCTGGCCGCTGGCGCTGGTGTCGCTGGCAGTCACGCTGCACTTCCTGTTCGGCGCCCTCGTCGTCGCCCGGCTGCACCGGCTGCACGCCCGCTTCGGCTTGCCGGCAACGACGGCCTGCGGCGCCGCCGCCGCCGCGCTCGGCCTGCTGGGCTGGGCGACGGCCAGCGAGCCCTGGCAGCTGTTCGGCGCCGCGCTGCTCAGCGGCGGCGGCTGGGTGACGATGGGCGCGGCGGCGATCAACGCCGTCATCGCACCCTGGTTCGCGCGCAGGCGCCCGCTGGCGCTGGCCCAGGCCTACAACGGCGCCAGCATCGGCGGCGCGCTGTTCACACCGCTGTGGGTGGCCTTGATCGCGGCGCTGGGCTTCACCGGCGCGGCGGCCCTGGTCGGCCTGGTGATGACCGGCGTGGTGGCCACGCTGGCGTTCACCGTGTTCGCGCGCACACCGGCCGGCTTGGGCCAGGCCGCCGATGGCGACGCGCCCGGCACTGTCATGCCCAAGGCCGCAGCAGTGCGGCCGCTGCCCGGCCGCGGGCTCTGGCGCGAGCGCCGCTTCGTCACCCTGGCTGCCGGCATGGCGCTGGGGCTGTTCGCGCAGATCGGCCTCATCGCTCATTTGTTCTCGCTGCTGGTGCCGGCGCTGGGCGCGCAGGCCGCCGGCGTATTGATGGGCCTGGCCACCGCGGCGGCGATCGGCGGCCGCTTCGTCGCCGCGCGCTTCGTCCTCGCCGGCGCCGAGCGCCGCGTCGTCATCGCCGCCGGCTTTGCGGTGCAGGTGCTCGGCACCGCCTTGCTGCTGGCGGCCGGCGGTACCGACGCTGGTTTGCTGGTGCTGGGCGCGCTGCTGTTCGGCAGCGGCATCGGCAACGCCACCTCGCTGCCGCCGCTGGTGGCGCAGGCCGAGTTCGCCGCCCCCGATGTGCAGCGTGTGGTCTCGCTGATCGTCGCCATCGGCCAGGCCAGCTATGCGTTCGCGCCGCTGGCCTTCGGGCTGCTGCTCGCAGCCGGGGCAGGCGATGATGGCGCCGGCCGCTACTTCGTCGCCATCGCCGCCGTGCAGCTGGCGGCGGCCGCCTGCTACCTGGCCGGCCGCGTGCGCCGGCCCGCCACCGAACTGGAGTGCCCATGATCGCCGTGATTTTCGAAGTGACCGCCTTGCCCGGCCTGGCGCCGCGCTACTTCGAGCTCGCCGCCGAGCTGCGCCAGGCGCTCGAAAACGTCGACGGCTTCATCTCGGTCGAGCGCTTCCAGAGCGTGACGCGGCCCGAGTGTTTTCTGTCGCTGAGCTTCTGGCGCGACGCCGACGCCGTCATGCGCTGGCGCACCCAGGAGCGCCACCGCCAGGCGCAGGCCGAAGGCAGTGCCAGCGTCTTTGCGCATTACCGTATCCGCGTCGCCGAGGTGTTGCGTGACTACGGCATGACCGAGCGCGGCCAGGCGCCCACCGACTCTGGCGTCACCGGGCTCTGAGCATGGCCACTGCCCGCCCGCGCCCGCCTGCCAGCGCGCCCGCGCATGAGCCGCGGCTGGCGCGTTTCGCCGCCCTGGTGGCCGCGCCGACACGCGCCCGCATGCTGTGCTTTCTGCTCGGCGGTGAATACGCCAGTGCCGGCGAACTGGCCGCCGCCGGTTCGGTCAGCGCCGCCACCGCCAGCGCCCACCTGGCGCGCCTGCTGGACGCCGGCTTGCTGGCGCTGGAGCGGCGCGGCCGCCATCGTTATTACCGGCTCGCCGACGCCGAAGTCGCCCACGCGCTGGAAGCGCTGGCGCTGGTGGCCGAGCGCGGCAGCCACCGGCAGGCCTGGGCCAGCCCGGCGCGCAGCAGGCTGCGCCATGCACGCTGCTGTTTCGGCCATCTGGCCGGCGAACTCGGCGTTGCGCTGCTGGAACGCCTGCTGGCGCGCGGCTGGCTGGCGCCAGTGGACGGCGGTTATGCGCCCAGCACCGCCGGCATCCAGGGTTTGCAGTCGCTGGGGCTGGCGCCCGAGGCCTGGCGCGGCGGCAACGGCAGCAAGCCGCCGGGCTATCCCTGCCTGGACTGGTCGGAGCGCCGCGACCACCTCGCCGGCCCGCTGGCCAGCGCACTGCTGTCCCATGGGCTGGCGCAAGGCTGGCTGCGCCGCTGCAGCCCGGCGCGTGCGCTCGAACTGACGCCGCCGGGCCGGCTGGCGCTGGCCGGCCTGTTGCCGGCGGCCGGGCTCACAAAGGCTCCAGCGGATACATCGGCCGGCGCAGCTTCTTGAACGCCAGCAAGTCGTAGTCCGAACTGCAAACGCCGGTGCCGGCGCATTCCACCACCGCATGCGCCAGCGCAGCCAGGCCGGCGCGCCAGTGAATGCGGCTCTTCAGCATCACGAAGCGTTTCGTCTCCGGCGCGATGCCCACCGCGGTGAACGCTGCCAGGTCGTGCGGCTCGACGTGGTTCGAAATGACGACGATCTGCACGCCGCCGGTGTCGAGCACCGCCGTCGGCCCCATGTCGTTGAACTCGCCGCGCGCCATCGGGCCGCGGTTGCGGTAGCGGCCGTCGCACAGCAGCCGCACACGCCCGCTGACCTGGCGCGGCCGGCCGCTCAGGCCGATCGCCGGCATGTCGAGCTTGCCACCCAGCGCCAGCGTGACTTCGCCGCCGACGCCGGTGGCCATCATCTGCTGCACCGCTTGGGGGTCGAAGATGGCGAACGCGGCAGCGTCTTCGAGGCCGGCGTCGAGCATCGCACCGAGCACCGTCATGGTGTCCATGGTGCCGCCGGAAGCGCAGTTGTCGCTGTGGTCGAGCAAGACCACCGGCCCGCTGCCGGCCGGCTTGCCGGCGGCCAGTGCCAAGGCGCGCACCATCGACTCGGCCAGGGGTTCGATGCGGTAGACGAATTCGGCGCGCCGCGACCAGGCCATCTCCAGCAATTCGTCGCAGCAGCGCTGCGCCAGCGCCGCGTCGCCGTCGCTGACGACCACCGCCGACAGGCCGGCGAACTCGATGTCGGCATTCGGAAAGCCGACGAAGACGCTGGCGCTGAGCAGGCCCTGGGCCTCCATCTCGCGGCAGCGCGCCTGCAATGCGCGGTTGGGCATGTCGGCCGTGCCTTGGCGCATCACATGCGGCAGCATCGGCCGGCGGCCCCAGGCCAGCGCCGGGCGGGCGCGGCCGGCCAGCAGCGCCAGCACGGCGCGGC
>JAUYAJ010000268.1 GCA_030693565.1 Rubrivivax sp. | reverse complement strand
CCCGCGCGGGGGTGGCCATGGGCCGTGGGCTTGCCGCCGCGCGCGCCCCGCACTGACGTGCGGGCCAGCTTTGCAACGACGGCCGGGGCCCTTGGCCACCCCGGCCCTTCGGGTTGCACCCACAAAGCCCGCCCTCGGCGTTGCAGCGCTTGCCCAGGCGCCATGCATGAGCTGCGCGCTGCGCCTTGATGGCGCGCTTTGTGGATGCAACGCGGGCATGCTGGGTTCGTTCACAACTTCTCAGCGCAGCAGCTGCGCCCTGAAGTCGCGCAACCAAGCCATCAGCCGGCGCTGGTTGACGATGCCCACGCGCAGCAGCATGCGCTGGCCAGCGGACAGCTGCTGCAGCGAAGCGTCGGCAAACTCGTAGCGCACCCAGGGCCGCTGCGAGGGGATCGGGCCCTTGATCTCGGTCAGCGTCAGCACCAGTGGCGCGCTCGGCTGCGGCGTGGCCAGCAAGTGGTCGACGACCTCGATCAGCCGGCTGTGGAAGCGCTGGCCGGGATAACCCAGCTCTTCATAAGCCTGCTGCAGCAGCGGGTGGACGCGCCGGTACAGCGCCACCGCACGCGCCGGTTCAACGCCTTCGATCAACTGCACCAGCGCCGCATAGCGCTGGCCGTTGTCCAGGGCGATGCGGCCCTGGCCGTCGACCGTGAAGCGGCCCGCAGTGGGGTTCACCGGCCACAGCCGCGGCTCCGCATGCTGACGCGGTAGGTTGTCGACGGTGGCAACGATCCGGCGCACGAAACCGTCGGTCTGCAGCAGGCCGAGCACGCCGGCCCTGCCCACCAGTTCGGTCAGGCTCTCTTTCAGCAGCGCGTCCGATGACGCCAGCGGCGGCAGCGTGACAGCGGCATCGGGCAGCGGCTCGGCTGCCGCAACGGCTGGCGGCGCCGACGCCTGCAACTGCTGCACGGGCAGCGGCGTGGACGCCACCTCAAGGGGCTGCGGCGGCTGCGGCTGCGGCCACAACAGCCAGGCGGCGGCGCCCAGCGCCAGCAGGCCGGCGCCGACCAGCAAGGCGACGGTGTAGCGTTTCATGGCGCCGGCCCTCAATGCGACATCAGCACCGGCACCGTCATCGACTGCAGCAGCGTGCGCGTGACGCCGCCCAGCGCCAGCTCCCAGGCCCGCGGGTGGCCGTAGCCGCCGGTGACGATGAGGTCGGCGTCGCAGTCGGCGGCATGCGACAGCAGCGCTTCGGCGACCGGCGCGTCGGGTGTCCAGCGCGGCAGCATGCGCTCGGCAATCGTCGGGTGCGGGCCATGGCGCAGCGTGCACTTGGCTTCGATGCCGTGCCGGCGCAAGTGGGCCGCAACGACGTCGAGCGCGTCATCGGCGCCGTCACCCGGGCGCGTGTAGCGCAGCAGTTCCACATGGTCGGCTCGTTCGAGCAGCGGCAGCGCGTCGCGCAAGGCACGCGCGCTTTCGCGGCTGCCCGACCAGGCCACCAGCACGCGGCGGCCGCACGACGGCGGGCCGCCCACGAAGTCGCTGGCATAAGGCACGAACAGCAGCGGGCAGCCCGCGCGCACCAGCAGCCGGCCGGGGAAGCCAGCGTCGTTGCCGTCGGGTTGTTCCGGGTCGCGCTGGCCCAGCACCAGCAGATCGGTGCAATGCGCGCGCCGCAGCAACGCCGCCAGCGGGTCGCCGGTCGTGCTCTCGAACGGCAGATCGATGCCGCACTCGCTGGCCACGCCCTCGACCAGCGCACGCGCCTGGTCAAGCCGGCCGCGCACCGCGTCGCGCGTCAGCTGCGCCGCCAGCGCCGACGCTTCAGGGCTCAGGTAGGCGCCGGCCGTCGGCGACTCCACCGCGTGCAGTGCGGCCAGCGTGGCGCCGTGCGCGGCCGCCAGCGACGCGGCGAGCAGCGCCACTTTGCGCGAGCGTGGACTGTCGTTGATGTGAACCAGCACTTGACGAATGCTTTTCATGGCGGCATCTCCCGATGGACTGGAACTGCGATGATGCCAGCGCCCGCCGCCCCGGCGCGCCGCTTGACCCCGATCAAGATCGTGGTCAACCCTGAATGCTCAGATCGGTGCACGGCCCAACCTTGCCGAACTGAGCAACCCGCTGCCGATGAGCGCCGCCCTGCCGGCCCCACCACCGAGCCCACCCGCGACCGACCGCGCCACCCTCTGGCATGCCTGCGCCAGCGCGCAAGCCTTGCAGGCCTTGGCCGCCGACGCCCAGGGCCTGGCCACGCCCGAGGTGCTGCGCCGGCGCGAACAGCATGGCCAGAACACGCTGCCCGAGACGCCGCCACGGCCGCTGTGGCGCACCCTGGTGCACCAGTTCAAGAGCCCGCTGATCTACATCCTGTTTGTTGCCGCGGTGCTGGCGGTGTCGCTGGGCCACCATGGCGACGCCGCGGTCATCCTCGCCGTGGTGCTGATCAACGCGGCCATCGGCAGCTTCCAGGTAGGGCGGGCCGAACGCTCGATGGCGGCGCTGCGCCGCTTGTCCACCTTGCACGCGCGTGTGCTGCGTGATGGCAGCGAACATTTGCTGGAGGCGAGCGAACTGGTGCCGGGCGATGTGCTGTTGCTCGCCGCCGGTGGTGCCATCGGCGCCGACGCCCGCTTGCTCGAAATCGCCCAGCTCCTGGTCGCCGAGGCCGCGCTCACCGGCGAGTCGGTGCCGGTGAGCAAGGCACTGGCGCCGCTGCCCGAGGCCACCGGGCTGGCCGACCGTCACAACATGGTCTGTTCGGGCACCTACGTCACCGCCGGCCGCGCGCGTGCGCTGGTGGTCGCCACCGGCGTGCACACCGAGGTCGGCCGCATCGCCGGCCTGACCGAGGGCGCCGAGGAACCGGCCACGCCGCTGGAGCAGCGCATCGCGCAGTTCGGCCGCTGGCTGGTCGGCGCGGCCATCGTCCTGTTCGTGCTGGTGGTGCTGCTCGGCCTGTGGCGCGGGCTGCCGCTGGCCGAGGCGCTGATGGTGGCGATCAGCCAGATGCTGTCGATGGTGCCCGAGGGCCTGCCGGTGGCGATGACGATCGCGCTGGCGGTGGGCATGCAGCGCATGGCGGGGCGCGCGCCATCATCCGCCGGCTGTCGGCAGTCGAGACGCTGGGTTCGACGACGGTGGTCTGCAGCGACAAGACCGGCACCTTGACGCGCAACGAGATGACGGTGACCGGCATCGGTTACGCGCCACCGGCTGCCCGGCGCGCCGCAGCGCGTCTACATCAAAGGCGCGCCCGAGTCGGTGCTGCGCCTGTGCGCCG
>JAUYAJ010000264.1 GCA_030693565.1 Rubrivivax sp. | reverse complement strand
AGGAGGCCGCGCCGCCCGCCGCCAGCTTGCAGTCGCCGCGCCGGCGGCTGGCGCGCTGGCGCCGCGCCATGCTGGTGCTGGTGGCGGTGAACGCCGGCTTGCTGGCGGCGAGCTTCGGCCTGTCCGCCGTGCCGGCCGCGGGCGGCCTGCCCTGGGCATTGACCGCCGGCCTGACCAGCACCGCACTGACACTGACGGCACTGGGCTGGCTGTGGCAGCGCTGGCGGCGCGCCGAACAAGACCTGATCGCCGCCGCCACGGCGCAGGCGCAGCTGGCACACCAGCAACTGGCCGACGTGCTCGATGCGCTGCCGGCGGGTTTCGAGCTGTTCGACAAAGACGACCGCCTGGTGCGCAGCAACGCCGTGCTGCGCGAGATGTACCCGAACATCGTGCAGCTGCTGGACCAGCAGCCCACCTTCGAAGCGATGGTGCGCCACAACCACGCCGCCGGCGGTCTGCCCGGCCTGGGCGAGAGCTTCGAGGACTGGCTGGCCGAGCGTCTGCACACGCTGCGCACGCCGGGCTCGCCAATCCTGCACCAGGCCGCTGGCGGGCGCTGGGTGCGCGCCCACCACCGCCGTTTGCCCGACGGTGGCCTGATTGGCGTGCGCGTCGACGTCACCGAGGAAGTGCGGCAGAAGGAGGCTGCCGAACTGGCGGCCAACCGGCTCAGCGACGCCATCGAGGCGATCAGTGATGGCTTCGCCTACTACGACGCCGACGACCGACTGGTGCTCTGCAACGAGCGCTACCGCGCGGTCTACGGCGACCTGGCGACGATGGTCGTGCCCGGCGTCACCTTCGAAGCGCTGGTGCGTCGCGGGCTGGCGCTGGGTCTGTTTCCGCAAGCGGCCGGTCACGAGCAGGAATGGGTTGCCGAACGTGTGCAACAGCATCGCAACCCGGGCCCACCTTTTCTCCAGGAACTGCCCGGCAATCGCTGGCTGAACATCGACGAGCGGCGCACGCGCGACGGCGGTGTGGCCGGGGTGCGCACCGACGTCACCGCGATGGTGCGGCGCGAACAGGAACTGCAGCGCCTGAACGACCGGCTCGACGCCGCCAACACCCGGCTGGCGCAGCTGTCGGAAACCGATGCGCTGACGGCCATCGCCAACCGCCGTCAGTTCGACCGCCGGCTCGCCGAAGAGGCCGCCCGAGCCAGCCGCCACGGCCTGCCGCTGGCGCTGCTGATGATCGACGTCGATCACTTCAAGCGCTTCAACGACGCCCATGGCCACCCGGCGGGCGACGAATGCCTTCGCCGCGTGGCGGCGGCGCTGGCGGGCTGCGCAAGGCGGCCTTCCGATCTGGTCGCGCGCGTGGGTGGCGAGGAGTTCGCGATCCTGCTGCCGCACGCCGGCGCCGACGAAGCCCTGGCGATGGCGCAGCACAGCCTGCAGGCGGTCGACGCCGAGGCCATTGCACATGGTGACTCGCCGCTGGCGGCCCATGTCACCTTGAGCATCGGCCTGGCCACGCTGCCGCTGGCCGGCGTCGCGCCAGGCGATGAGTCCGCCGCCTTGCTCGAAGCCGCGGACGCTGCGCTCTACCGCGCCAAAGAAGGCGGGCGCCACCGCGTCGTGAGCGCCTGAGCGCCAGCGGCGCTGCTCAGTCGTGCAGCTCGAAGTACAGCATCGAGTGGTCGGAGTAGCGGGCGATCCAGGCGTCCTGCTTGGCAGCGTCAGCCTCGTTGACCCAGCCGCGCACCGCAACTTCAGCGGCTGCGCCGTCGGGTCGCGTGAAAGTGCGGAACTTCAGGTTGGTCGACGCATAGACATGGTCGAGGTTGGACGGCGGAATGCGTGAGCGGCTGCCGTTCGACCAGGTCAGGTCATGCGTCTTCACCAGCCGGCGCATGCCCACGGCCACCCGGCGCGCATAACGATCGCATTTCTTCAGTTCGATGTCGGCTTCGATCGAACGGTCGAAGGGGTAGTCCATGCCCATGGTGTTGAGGTCACCGACGAACAGGTAGCGCGCCTTGCCGCGGCCACCGGCAGACTTGTCGAGCGCACGGCGAAAGTCGAAGGCGCGCTCGAGCATGGCGTCGCGCAAGCCCATGCCGCGCGGGTTGGTGCCGCTGGCCAGGTGCAGGAACAGCAGCGCGTGGTCGACACCGCCATGGCGCACCGCCACCAGCTGGCCCGGCCGCATGTGGGTGGTGCCGCTGCGGAACTCGACGCGCTGGGTGATGAAGGCGGTCAGCGTGCGCCGCACGCCGACCAGGATCTCCTGCGTCTGCGCGCCTTCGGTGATCTGGAAGATGTAGCCGGGCATGGTCTCGACCAGCGCCCGGTAGACGTCGCCGCCTTCGACCTCGAAGAGCGCAAAGACGTCGGGCTTTTGCGCCTGCAGCAGGTCGACGACGCGGCCGACACGCTGGGGCTCGCCCTTGAAATGCTCGACGTTCCAGGACAGGACGGAGAACAGCTTGGACATCCTTGGCCTCCCTGCAGCCAGCACTTTCGCGGCCGGCGAATAATAGGATGCAGGCAGCGCCGCTGTGGCGCTGCAACGTGGGGGGGGCGACCCGAGTGAGCGGCACAGTGCGAATGGCGGTGGTGGGTGGCGGGCCGGTCGGCCTGGCGCTGGCCTTGCTGGCCGCGCGGCTGTTGCCGCGCGCCGAGGTGACGCTGTTCGACGCCCGCGCCGCCAGCCACGATGTGTCGCCCGACCCGCGCACGCTGGCGCTGGCGCTGGGCAGCGTGCAGTTGCTGCAGCGGCTGCAGGCCTGGCCAGCGGCCGCGGCGCAGCCCATCCTCGAAGTCCAGGTCTCGCAAGCGCCGCCGTCGCTGGCCGCGCTCGGCGGCCGCGCCGATGTCCACATCCGCGCCGCCGAAGAAGGCGTGCCCATGCTCGGCGCCGTGCTGCCCTATGGCGCCCTGGTGGCCACGCTGCAGCGGGTCTGGCAGGCCGAGGTCGACGCCAACCCGCAGCGCCTGTGCAGCCGCTTGGGCACCGCCGTGAACGCGCTGACGGCGCGGTCAGGCTCGGTCGAGGTCGATGCCGGCATCGCAGAGGGCTTTGATCTGGCGGTGGTCGCCGAAGGCGGCGTCTTCGCAGACCAGGCGCGCAAGGCGCTGAGCCACGACTACCGCCAGACTGCCTGGGTCGGCGAACTGACGCTGGAGACGTCAACGCCGGCCTGCGCCTTCGAGCGCTTCACCCGCCATGGCCCGGTGGCGCTGCTGCCGCTGGCGGGCGGCGCGCCCGGCCGCCAGCGCGCGGGTCTGGTCTGGTGCGTGCCCAGCGACGACGACCCGGTGCGCGGCCTCGACGACGCCCAGCGCCTGGCCGTGCTCGCCACCGTGCTGCCGCCGCAGGCCGGGCGGCTGCTGACGCTGGCGCCGCTGAAGTCCTTCCCGCTCGGGCTCAACGCCGAACGCAGTCTGGTCGAGGGCCGCATCGTGCGCATTGGCAACGCCGCGCAAACGCTGCACCCGGTGGCCGGCCAGGGGCTGAACCTGGGGCTGCGCGACGCCTATGCGCTGGTGGCGGCGCTGCGTTTTCAGACCGACATCGACAGCGCCTTGCGCCGCATCGAATGGGCGCGCGCGCCCGACCGCTGGGCGATGATTGCGACCACCGACTTCCTGGCCCGCAGCTTCACCTGGGGCCTGCCCGGGCTGACGACGGCGCGCGCCGTCGCGCTGGCGGCTTTGCAGGCGGCGCCGCCGCTCAAGTCCTGGCTGGCGCGGCGCATGATGTTTGGCTCGCGCTGAGCGCAACGATTCTTTACCCGCAGGCAGCAGCGCCGGCCGCCGCCGCGAGGCACACTGCGCGCGGCAGCCTCCGGAGATCCAGCGATGACGCCAACCGCCACCGACGCCGATCCAGCCCTGCTAGCCGTCGCTGTGGCAGCGCACCGTTTCGGCCTTGGCGAAGCCACGCTGGCCCGCGTCGGCGCCGACCCGGTGGCCTGGCTGCTGGCGCAAGTCGGCCCCGCCGACGCCCAGCGCGGCGACGGCCTGCCGACGCTGGCCGACGGCGTGCGCAGCCACCGCGAGTTCCTGGCCCAGCAGCGCCGCCGCAGCGTCGCGCCGGAGATGGCGGGCGCGGCCGACCTGCGCAGTGGCGAGCAGCAGTTCGGTGACCATTTCCGCCCGATGGTGCAAGCCGACCTGCGCGCCCACCTGGGCACGGCGGCCGCCACCGAGCGGCCGTTCACCGAGCGGCTGGCAATGTTCTGGGCCAACCACTTCACCGTCTCGATCGCGAAGGCGAACACGCGCGCGCTGGTCGGCGCCTTCGAACGCGAAGCGGTGCGCCCGCACATCGGCGGCCGCTTCGAGGACTTGCTCAAAGCCGCCGTGACCCATGGCGCGATGCTGCGCTACCTGGACAACGAACAGTCGGCCGGCCCGGCGTCGCGGGTGGCGCAGCAGCGCGGC